>NZ_JAAKZW010000013.1 GCF_011044995.1 Streptomyces mesophilus
CACCACCCCGGTCCGAGGCCGCCCCCTCCCGCCTCAGGCACCCGGAAAAACCGGTGGAGCAACGCCACCACGCACCACTAACGTGCTGCCCGACCTGGTCGTCTGGGGCAAGGACGTGCCGTTGTACACCGTGTGAGACCTCCCAAGCGCTGATTTCTCCGCGCGCCGCACCCTGTGCGCCGCGCTGCTTCCTGCTGCGGACTTCTCACTGAAACCGGTGTACCCCTGTGCTCAATCACTGGGTTGTCATGCCCACTCGCCTCCCGCACGTCCTGCGCCGCTGCCACTCCTGCGCGTCCGACCGCTTCCGACCCAGCGGCAAATTCCGCGTCAACGCCCACCACAAGCTCATCGACGCCTGGCTTCTCGTGCTCTGCACCTCGTGCGGGGACACCGCCAAGCTCCCCCTGCTCGAGCGGGCTCAAGTGCGCTCCGTACAGCCGGAGTTGCTCGACCGACTGCACGACAACGACCTCGGCCTGGTCGCCGAACTGCTCCAGGATCCGGCCGTGCAGCACCGCAATCGGATCGCCCTCGACTGGTCGGGCGCCTGGCGTCTCGACACCAACGGGTCGGATCATCTGGACCGTGAGGTCATCGACATCACGGTCCGCTTCACCGCGCGGATCCCGGTCCGGCCGACACGACTGATTGCCACGGGCTGCGGCCTGTCGCGCGCGGAAGTCGAGAGACGGATCACGGAGGGGAAGCTCGTCTCGGCGGTCCGCCTGACCGGCAAAGTCGCGGAGGACTTCACCTTCACGCTCAAGCTCTGACCCCCATCGAGTCCAGGGTCTGTCCGGCGGGATGCCGGACAGACCCAGGGATCAGCCGACCCTCCCCCTCACCACCGCAGTGACCTCCCGGTCCGGCTGCAGCGTCAGCGACGGCACCGGACGTATCTCCTCCTGATCCACCAGGAGTTCGAAGCGCCGTGCGATCACTGCCAGGATCAGCACCGCCTCCACCATGGCGAAGCGCGCCCCGAGGCAGACACGCGGCCCACCGCCGAACGGGAACCATGCGTACTCGGGTATCTCCTCCCCCTCCGCCCCCGCCCAGCGCTCGGGACGGAACGCGTCGGCGTCCTTGTACCAGCGCGCATCGCGATGCGTCGCCCACTGGCTGCTCCACACTCGGGTGCCCTTGGGCATGGGCCGCCCACCGATCGACGCGCCCTCCTTGGCCAGGCCGGTGAGCAGCCAGATCGTCGGGTAGAGCCGCAAGGTCTCCTTCACCACGGCCTGGGTGTACGGAAGATCCGCGTAGTCCTCGAAGCCCGGGTCGCGCTCGCCGAGGACGCGGTCCAGTTCCTCGCCCAGTGCCGCCCGCGCCCCGGGGTTGCGCGAGAGCAGATGCCAGGCCCACACCAGGGTCGAGCTGGTGGTCTCATGGCCGCCGATGTAGAGCGTGACCGCCTCGTCGCGGATCTCGACGTCCGTGAGTCGCACGCCCGTCTCGTCCTGGGCGGTGAGCAGCCGGCTCAGAAGATCCGGCCGCTCGTCGGGGGCGTCCCGGTGCGCCGCGACGATCCGGGCGACCTCCGCGTCGATCACGGCCGCGGCCTTCTTGATGCGCGCCCGCCCAGGCGTCGGCACCCAGTCCGGCAGCACCGCACCGAGCCCGCTGAACTCCGCCCCGATCTCCTTGAGCGCCACCTCCATGGCCTCGCCGATCGTCTCGGAGTCGGACTCGGTGTCCACACCGAAGATGGTGGAAACGGCGATCCTTCGCGTCAGCGTCGCCATCTCCCCTTTGATGTCGATCCGTTGACCGTCCGACCAGGTCTCGGCCACCTCGATCGCACAGGAAGCCATCGTCTGCGCATAGGACTTGACCTGCTTCGGCCGCACCGAAGGCTGCACCAGGGACCGCTTGCGCCGCCAGTCCCTGCCCTTGGCGACCGTCACACCATTACCCATCACCGTGCGGAAGGCGATTCCCAGGTCGGGCTGTTCGAAGGTGCCCTCGATCTCCCGCATCAACTCCCCTATGTGGTCCGGCTCGGTGAGGAACACACATGAGGTGCGGCCGAACCGCCAGCCGACCATCTCACCCCGCTCCCGCAGCAGCTCGAAGAATGCGAGAGGGTCCTTGCCGAACTGCGGCAGATTGCCGAGCAGTGGCACGCCGCGCGGACCGGGCACCAGCTCGGGACCCTGCGGCCGTGCATCCACGCCCGCAGCAGACTCCGTGGTCATGGTCGAACTCCCCTCCCTGGTGGCGCAGTTCGTTCACGGCGCCGCATGTGACGCCATGAAATCGGAGCCTCGAACGCACCGCCACCCCTGTGGATAACCGTTCGAGATCATGACGCCCACTCATATGACAAACACCCCACCCCACCACCGACGCCTGTGGAAAAGGCCGATGCGCCGCCCCCGACAAGGAACGGCGCACCGGCCTCACACAGCCGAACACCACAACCAAGCACTCAGCCCACGGACGAGTACGCAACCACCCCGCGCAGCAACGCATCCACGGCCTTGCGCGCGTTCTTCGCCACGGTGCTGTCCTCCTTGGGCGCGGCCGCCGCGATCTGCCCGAGCACATCGATGACCTGCTTGCACCAGCGCACGAAGTCACCGGCCGGCATCTCCGCCTCGCGAAGCACCTCGTCCAGGCCCTTGTCCGAGGCCCACATGTAAGCGGCCCAAGCGAAGCCCAGATCGGGCTCGCGCTGACCGACGCCCTCGGTCTGGCTGATCCCGAAGTCCTCCTCGAGCGCGTCGAGGCGCCCCCAGATCCGCACCATGTCGCCGAGTGCCGCCTTGGCCTTGCCCGAGGGCAGCTTGGGGGCCATGGCGTCATCGCTCTGCCGCGCCTCGTACACCAACGCCGATACACAGGCGGCCAGTTCGGCCGGAGTCAGGCCTTCCCAGACCCGCTCGCGCAGGCACTCCGAAGCAAGCAGATCGAGCTCGCCGTAAAGCCGCGCGAGCCGCTTGCCGTGTTCGGTGACCTCATTGCCGCGCAGATAGTCCAGCTCGGTGAGCAGGGCGACGATGCGGTCGAAGGTGCGGGCGATCGTGTTCGTCCGCCCCTCGATGCGCCGCTCCAGCTGCTTGGTGTCGCGCAGGAGCCGATGGTAACGCTCGGCCCAGCGGGCGTGGTCCTCCCGCTCGTCGCAGCCGTGGCACGGGTGCGCCCGGAGCTCCGCCCGCAGCCGTGCGATCTGGCGGTCGTCGGCCGCCTCCGCACGTCCGCGCCGGTGCCGCTCGGGCCGGATGTGCCCGGCCTTCGTGCGCAGCGCGGAGGCGAGATCGCGCCGGGACTGCGGCGAGCGCGGGTTGAACGACTTGGGGATCCGCATCCGGTCGAGCGCCTCGACCGGCACCGGGAAGTCCATCGACGCGAGCCGCTTGACCTGCCGCTCCACGGTGAGCACCAGCGGGCGCGGCCCGTCGTGGGCTTCGAAGCCACGGTGCCCGTTGGAGCGCCCCGCGGGCAGCCCCGGGTCGAGCACGAGCGCGAGCCCCGCGTACTTGCCGGTCGGCACATGGATCACATCGCCCGGCTTGAGCTTCTCCAGGGCCACGGCCGCCTCGGCACGGCGCTGCACCGCCCCCTGCTTGGCCAGCTCGGTCTCGCGGTCCTTGAGCTCGCGCCGCAGCCGCGCGTACTCCTCGAAGTCCCCGAGGTGGCAGGTCATCGACTCCTTGTAGCCGTCGAGCCCCTCCTCGTTGCGCTGCACCTGGCGCGAGATACCGACGACCGACTTGTCCGCCTGGAACTGCGCGAACGAGGTCTCGAGCAGTTCACGCGAGCGGTGCCGCCCGAACTGCTGGGTGAGATTGACCGCCATGTTGTACGAGGGCTTGAAGCTGGACCGCAGCGGATACGTACGCGTGCCCGCCAGGCCCGCCAGCGCCTCGGGGTTCATGCCGCGCTGCCACAGCACCACCGCATGGCCCTCGATGTCGATGCCACGCCGGCCCGCACGGCCCGTGAGCTGGGTGTACTCACCGGGGGTGATGTCGGCGTGCTGCTCACCGTTCCACTTGACGAGCTTCTCCAACACCACGGAGCGCGCGGGCATGTTGATGCCCAGTGCCAGCGTCTCGGTGGCGAAGACGGCCTTCACCAGGCCGCGCACGAACAGCTCTTCGACGACCTCCTTGAAGGTCGGCAGCATGCCCGCGTGATGCGCCGCGATGCCCCGCTCAAGGGCTTCGAGCCACTCGAAGTACCCCAGGACATGCAGGTCTTCGTTCGGAATCGCGGCCGTGCGCTCCTCGACGATCTCGCGCACCCTGAGCCGCGCGTCCTCGTCGTTCAGCCTCAGCCCCGCATACAGACATTGCTGTACGGCCGCCTCGCAGGCGGCCCGGCTGAAGATGAAGGTGATCGCGGGCAGCAGGCCCTCGCTGTCGAGCCGGTCGATGACCTCGGGCCGCGACGGCGTCCAGATCCGCGAGCGCTGCCGGCGCTCCCGCTCCCGGTCGGCCTCGCGCCCGCGCCGCCGGCCGGGGCCGTGCGGCGTCCTGCTGGCCTCGAGCCGCGCCATCCGTACGAGATCGGGATTGACCTCGCGCTTCTTGGCCGCGGACTCCTCCTCGAAGAGGTCGTACATCCGCCGCCCGGCGAGCACATGCTGGAACAGCGGCACGGGCCGGTGCTCGGAGACGATCACGTCGGTGTCCCCGCGTACCGTGTCGAGCCAGTCGCCGAACTCCTCCGCATTCGACACCGTGGCCGAAAGCGAGACGAGCGTGACCGACTCGGGAAGGTGAATGATCACTTCTTCCCATACGGCGCCACGGAAGCGGTCGGAGAGGTAGTGCACCTCGTCCATCACCACATAGCCGAGGCCGAGCAGCGACTGCGAGCCCGCATACAACATGTTCCGCAGCACCTCGGTGGTCATCACGACCACGGGCGCCTCGGAGTTGACGCTGTTGTCACCCGTCAGGAGGCCGACCTTGTCCGCGCCATAGCGCTTCACCAGGTCCGCGTACTTCTGGTTGGACAGCGCCTTGATGGGCGTCGTGTAGAAGCACTTCTTGCCCTGTCCGAGGGCGAGATGCACGGCGAACTCGCCGACGATGGTCTTGCCGGAGCCGGTCGGGGCGGCGACTAGGACGCCCTTCCCCGCTTCCAGCGCCTGGCAGGCCTCGATCTGGAAGGGGTCGAGACCGAATTCGTACATCTCGCGGAAGGACGCGAGTGCGGTGGCCTGCTCGGCAGCGCGCACCCGTGCTGCCGCATATCGCTCGGCCGGTGAGAGGTCCTCAGTCATCTTGCTTCGAGCCTACCCGCAGGCACTGACAGCGTCGCGATCTTTGTTGACCCGACAACGAGGCTTTACCCGGCGAGTACGCGAACGGCTCCCGGCACACACACGGCGGTCAGCGGCAACGGCCCCAGCGGCTCCCCGTCGGCGTATCCCGTGATGCCGGCCGCCTCGACCGTGATCTTCGCGGCACGGTGCACGGTGACCTTCGGGTGGTCGACATGCGTCCCCTTGTAGACCCGCGGAAACACCTTGAGCAGCGTCGCCCGCGAGCAGTCCCCCACGACGGTCACATCGAAAAGCCCGTCGTCGACCGCGGCCGAGGGGCAGATGCGCATGCCACCGCCGTACGAGGATCCGTTCCCGACGGCGATCAGCGTCGCGTCGACGTCCTGGACGGGCCCGTCGTCCAGACGGATCCGGAACGGGAACGGCTTGAACGCGGCCAGCTCCGCGATCATCGCGAGGTCGTACTTGAAGCGGCCACTGGGCCAACGCATGCGGTTTCCGCGGTCGTTGACCCGCGAGTCGAAGCCGCAGGCGAGAACGGTGCCGAAGAGGCGATCGCCGATACGGCCGAGGTCGACGGCTCTCGTCGTCGCCCCCTTGAGCGCCCGCGCGGCGAGCCGGCCGGCGGCCTCCGGGTCACGTATCGGCAGACCCAGAGCGCGGGCGAAGTCGTTGCCGGTGCCGACCGCGACGATTCCGAGCGGGGTGTCCGTCCCGGCCACGGCCTGCAGCGCGAGATTGATCATCCCGTCCCCGCCGACGGCGACCAGCGCGCCGGTCCCCTGGCCGACGGCTTCACGGGCCCGCCTCAGGGCGTCGTCGGCGTCCTCGCCGACGACCGTACGTACAAAGAAACCGGCGTCCCGGAACGCGCGAGCGGCCGGCTGCGCCGCGTGGGCGCCCCGGCCGCGTCCCGCGGTGGGATTGACGAAGAGGGTGATCTCGCTGGTCACGGCCCGGACCCTACAAGGTCAGGTGACGTCGTCGTAACCGTTCATCCGCCGCTCCCCGTCGCCGGAGGCCTGCTCGGGCAGGGCCTTGGAGGCGGAGACGGTTTCGATCTCGCCGATGTCCTCGGGGGTGAGGTCGAGGTCGGAGGCCTCGTCGTCGGCGGGCCCTTCCGCTTCGGCCCTCGACCGGCGCTTGTCATTGATCAGCGAGACGCCGACCGCACCGAAGTACAGAACCCAGATGGGAACGGCCAGGGCTAGCATGGACACCGGGTCGGTGCTCGGAGTGGCGATGGCCGCGAACAATGTGATGCCCATGATCATCGCGCGCCACCAGCTGAGCAGCTTGGCGCCCGAGACGATGCCACCGAAGTTGAGCATCACCAGGAGCAGCGGCAACTGGAACGCAAACCCGAAGACCACGATCATCCGCATGATCAGGTTGATCAGGTCGTCGAGCGGCAGAAAGTTCTCACTGCCGACGATCGAGAACTGGATCAGGACACTGGCCATCTTCGGCAGCGACCAGTACGCGAAGTACGCGCCGAGCAGGAACAGCGGGAACCCGGTGAAGACCAGCGCCAGCGAGTACTTCTTCTCGTTCCGGTGCAGACCGGGCGCGATGAAGCCCCAGAGCTGGTAGAGCCAGACCGGCGTGGCCAGCACGAGACCCGTCGTGAAGGAGACCGTGAGCGCGAGCGTGAACGGGCTGATCAGACCGTTCTGCGTGATGCGGGCGCACTTCTCCGCACCCGATTGCTGCAGCTCGTCGAAGCTCATGTCGCAGCCGACGGCACCGAGAATCGGATTGGTGAAGAACTCGATGACGTCCCTGTAGATCAGGAGCGAGAGCACCGTCGTGACAATGATGGCCAGCAGGCTCTTGACCAAGCGGCTGCGCAACTCGCGCAGGTGCTCCTGGAGCGGCATCCGCCCCTCGGGATCCTTCTCCTGCTCCTGCTTGCGGGCAGACTTGAGCAACCCACGTCCTCATCTCGTGCGGCAGGCCGGACGTGACCTGCACTCGGTCAGCGCTGGGTGGTATCCGTGGGCTCGGTCACCGGACGCGAGCTGGTCACGTCGCCGGGAGCGGCCTGGATCGTGCGCTGAGCCGGGGGTACCTGCTCGTCGGTGTGCGGCGGGCCGGCGGCGGCGTCCTTGTTGTCATCCGACTTCATCGCCTTGGCCTCGCTCTTCAGGATGCGGGCCGACTTGCCGAGCGAGCGCGCCATGTCGGGAAGCTTCTTGGCGCCGAACAGCAGGATGATCACGACGAGGATCAGGATGATTTCGGGGGCCCCGAGGTTCATAGCCGTTTACCTTCTTCACCGAGGCGACAGGGAACATGTGCCCGGCGACCCGGACAGACATCCGATCACCGCGCTGACAGCGATCGTAACCCCCGGGAGTGAACCTGAGGCAATGCCTGTGCGTACTCCCGGTTGCTGACCCGACGCCTCCTTGCCGGGTCACTGCCTAAGGAGCGTACCCGCCCGGCCGAGCAAGTTGGAGTCCACGCAGGTCAATTATCGAAGGCGCAGCTCAGGCGCCTTACAGAACCTCGCGCCCGGTTCGGGACATATCCGCCGCAGCCCGCTCAAGATCGTTCGCCGCGACGCTGATCTTCCTTGAGGTCTCGGCGACTTGGGCGCCCAGGCGGCGGACCTCGACGAAGACCCGTACGGCGAAGAAGGCGAGCACCACGAGCCCGAGGAAGCCGAGGGCGATCGCGATCATGGGCCAGAGCATGGGCGCAAGCCTAGACCGTGGAGTGCAGACGCAGGGTCCGCACCCCACCGTGCGTGAGGAGTTCGACGATCCGCTCCCCCGCCGGCTTGCGGACGGACGAGCCGCAGTCGGGGCAGGAGAAGGAGTAGAAGGTGGTGCGGTCGCTGGCCCCCATCACCAACCGCAGCGCCGCGGCGGCGAGTACGAAGCGGGAACGACAGTCGGGGCACCCGGCGCGGAAGACAGCCGGAGCGCCTGCGACCGTACGACTAAATCCGGACATTTCCGAATTACTGGACTCCGTCTCGAGGTTGGGCGAGTACCAGCGCCCCACCGTGCCGGCACTCCACGGCCCCGCGAGACCGCCCGAGCCGCCCGACTCGTCCACCCCGCCCGACGCATCCAGTGTCCGCACCGTCACAGCTCCTCTCGGTCCTGCCCGTACGTCTCGTTCTGTCCTGCTCATACGCCTCGATCAGCCCTGCGCGCAGACCTGACCCGACCCGATCAGACCTGCTCGTACGCCTCGAGCGCCGCCCTGGCCGCCTTGCGCGCACTGTCCGCCAGGTCCTGCGGCGCCACGATGTGCCCGTCCCGGCCGAGCCGGAGCGCGAGGCGCTTCAGGGACGCCGGGTCCGGGGTGCGCAGCGTGATCCGAAGCCCGCCCTCGGGCAGCTCCTCCGCGCTGTCGTGCGGGTAGTACTCGGCGACCCAGCGCCCGCCGGGCCCGACCTCGACCACGACCTCCGGGTCGTCGGCCGAGGGCTGTACGAGCCCTTCGGACAGGTCCCGCAGCTCGAGCTCCGGCGGTGCGGCGGCCTCGTCGAGGATCCGGATCTCGGCGACCCGGTCGAGCCGGAAGGTGCGCCGCGCCTCCGAGCGGTAGCACCAGGCCTCCATGTACGTGTGGCCGAGCGCGAACAGCCGGATCGGGTCGACCTCACGCTCGGTGAGCTCGTCGCGGGCCGGCGAGTAGTAGCGCACCCAGAGCCGGCGGCGCTCGGAGATGGCGCGGTCGACCTCGGCGAAGACACCGCCCTCGGACTCGAAGGTGACCGAGAGCCGGTCGCCGGCCGAAGCGGTCTCGCCCGCGGCGGCCTCCAGCTTGGACGTGGCGCGCACCAGCGCCTCCCGGTCGCTCTCGCGCAGCCCGGGCAGCGTGGCGACGGCACGCGCGGCCACGAGCAGCGCGGTGGCCTCGTCGGCGGCGAGCCGCAGCGGGGCGGCCACATCGTCGGGGTTGTGCCACCAGATCCGCTCGCCGTCGGTGTCGATGTCGAGTAGATCACCGCCGCGGAAGCTCGTCCCGCAGAGCGGCAGGACGTCGAGGTCGGAGATCAGCTCGGCCTCGGTGACCCCGAAGGCGCGCGCGACATCCGCGACGCGGGCGCCCGGGCGCTCGCGCAGATAGGTCACCAGGGACAGCATGCGCCGTGTCTGGTCGATGGCATTGGCAGCCATGAGTGTTCCGCTCCCCCTCAGCCCTTGGCCACGGCGCGCAGCCGGTCCACGACGTCCGCCCTCAGTTCGGCGGGCTCCAGTACGACCACATCGGGCCCGAACTCCACGAGCCAGGCGTCGAGCCCGTGCCCGTACGGGATCTCCAACTCGTCCCAGCCGTCGCCGAGTTCCCGTACGCGGGCGGCCTTGGCGCGCAGCGGATAGCCGGCCTCCGTGCGCAGCCGGATCAGCGCGGTCCGGTCGGTGATCTCGCCGGCCCAGCCCGCGACCGTCTCGCGGACGGTGACGACATCGGGGATCTCGGCGGTGAACTTGCCCGCGCGCGAACGCACCTTGCCGGTGATCCGCGAGAGCCGGAAGACGCGCTCGGCGCCGCGGTCGCGGTCCCAGCCGGCCAGGTACCAGTGGCCGCGCCAGCACTCCAGGGCCCACGGCTCGACATGCCGGGTCTCGGGGCGCGCGGCGGTGGCCTTGCGGTAGTCGAAGACGACGGGCCTGCGGTCGCGGCAGGCCAGCATCAGCGGCTCGAAGGCCGTTTCGTGAACGGGGATACGCGGTTCGAGCGCGCCATGGCTCTCATACGGATTCACGTCCTCGGGCATCCCCGCGGCGCGCAGCTTCTGCAGGGCGCCGCTGGCCGCGCCCGCGAGCCGTGCCTGCTGCCAGACCTTGGCGGCGACGCCGAGTGCGGCGGCCTCCTCGGCGTCGAGGGTCACAGGAGGCAGGTGGTTGGAGTCGCGGCGGGCGAGATAGCCGACCTCGCCGTCCAGGTTCTCCACCGTCTCGATGACCAGGCCGAGTTCGCGCAGATCATCCTTGTCGCGCTCGAACATCCGGTTGAAGCTGTCATCCGAGTTGGCTTCGAGGTAGGCCTCGATGGAACCGCGCAGCTCACGCTTGCTCAGCGGTCGCCGGGTCCCGAGCAGACACAGCGCCAGATTCATCAGCCGCTCTGCCTTGGCAATCGCCATCGACGCCCTCTCCACCCCTCCTGGACAGCCACTACGAAGCTCGACCGTACCGTCCCCGGGTAGCGGGGCAAAAGCCGAGGGCCCTTGCCAACAGGCAAGGGCCCTCAAATGTTCGAACCGGACCGGATCAGACCGAGACCAGGTCGCAGACGAAGATCAGCGTCTCGCCAGGCTTGATCGCACTGCCGGCGCCGCGGTCGCCGTAGGCGAGGTGCGGCGGGATGACCAGCTGGCGGCGGCCGCCGACCTTCATGCCCTGCACGCCCTGGTCCCAGCCCGCGATGACCTGGCCGGCGCCCAGCGTGAACGGCAGCGGGTTGCCACGGTTCCAGCTCGCGTCGAACTCCTCACCGGTGGAGAAGGACACGCCCACGTAGTGGACCTGGACGTTGTCGCCGGCCTTGGCCTCGGGGCCGTCACCTTCCCAGATGTCCTTGATGTCAAGGTCCTTCGGGGGCTCGCCACCGGGGAAGTCGACCTCGGGCTTCTCGATGCTCACGTGTATTGCTCCTGATTTCTACGGATGGGCAACCCGGACAGTCTTACATCTTCGCCAGGGTGTCCACGGCGTTACATCTTCGCCAGGATGTCCACGGCGAAGACCAGCGTCGACTTGGCGGGGATGGGGCCCTGCGCCTGGTCGCCGTAGCCGTCGGCCGGCGGCACGACGAGCAGCACGCGGCTGCCGACCTTCTTGCCCTCGAGACCCTTCGACCAGCCCGGGATGACCTGGTTCAGCGGGAACGTGACCGGCTGGCCGTTCTTGTAGCTGCTGTCGAAGGTCTTGCCGTCCTTCCAGAGCTTGCCCACGTAGGAGACGGCGACGGTGTCGGTCGCCTTCAGCTCGTCGCCGGTGCCCTCGATGACGTAGTTCGAGACCAGCTTGCCCGGCGCGTCCTTGTCGCTCGGGATGGTGACCTCGGGCTCCTTGCCGTCCTCATTGGTGCCGATCTTGGGCAGGCTCGCGTCCGTCTGGTCGACGACCTTGCCGCCCTCGATCTTCTTGGGGATCGGGGTGCCCTTCGTCGCCTTCACGACGTCCATCACGAAGACGAGCGTGGCGCCCGGCGGGATGTCGCCCTGACCCTGGTCGCCGTAGCCGAGCTCCGGCGGGATCGAGACCTCGAGGCGGCTGCCCTGCTTCTGCCCCTTGAGGGCTTGCTGCCAGCCCTCGATCACACCGCCGCCGCCGAGGGTGACGTCGAAGGGCTGGCCCCGGTCGAAGCTGTTGTCGAACGGCTTGTCGCCGTCCCACAGCTGCCCCAGGTAGTTCACCTGGGCCTTGTCGCCGTCGGCCAGCGGTTCGCCCTTGCCCTCGCTGATGACCTCGACCTTCAGGTCCTTCGGCGGAGTGCCCTTGCCCTTGGCCAGGGTGGGCTTCTCGCCGAACTTCTCACCGGCGGTGATGGCGGGCAGCCCGCCCTTGCTCACGGCGGACGAGGAGGAGTCGGAGTCGGAGCCCTTGTCGTCGCCGCAGGCCGCTGTCGACAGCAGCAGCAGCGGAACGAGCACAAGGCCGGCAAGTCGGCGTCGCACAGTGGTCCTCTGGGGTTGCAGGAGTGTTCGGTGCCCGCCACCTTACGGCCAAGCCGTACGCCGTCCATGTAGGGCATGCCTGCGGGCCCGTACCGATGGTTCGGTACGGGCCCGCAGGCGGATTGCCGCCGGATCACATCCCGGCGATGAGCTTCTCCACCCGGTCGTCCACGGAGCGGAACGGGTCCTTGCACAACACGGTGCGCTGCGCCTGGTCGTTGAGCTTGAGGTGCACCCAGTCCACCGTGAAGTCCCTGCGCTGCTCCTGCGCTCGGCGGATGAAGTCGCCGCGCAGCCGCGCCCTGGTGGTCTGCGGGGGCACGGACTTGCCCTCGAAGATCTTCATGTCATTGCAGATACGGGCGGCTTGGCCCCTCTTCTCGAGCAGGTAGTACAGCCCGCGCCGACGGTGGATGTCGTGGTACGCGAGGTCTATCTGCGCGACCCGGGGGTGCGACATGGTCATGTTGTGCTTGGCCCGGTAGCGCTCGATGAGCTTGTACTTCATGACCCAGTCGATCTCGGTGCCGATCCGGTCGAGATCCTCCGCCTCGATGGCGTCGAGGGTGCGCCCCCACAGTTCGAGTACCTGGGCGACCGTGCCGGTGCGGATGCCGCGCCGGTCGACGAAGTCCACGGCCTTCTCGTAGTACTCGCGCTGCACGTCGAGCGCCGAGGCCTCGCGTCCGGAGGCGAGGCGCACCTTGCGCCGGCCGGTGATGTCGTGGCTGACCTCGCGGATCGCCCGGATCGGGTTCTCCAGGGTCAGGTCCCGCATCACCGTGCCCGCCTCGATCATGCGGAGCACCAGGTCGGTGGCGCCGACCTTGAGCAGCATGGTCGTCTCGGACATGTTGGAGTCACCGACGATGACATGCAGACGGCGGTAGCGCTCCGCGTCCGCGTGCGGTTCGTCTCGGGTGTTGATGATCGGCCGGGAGCGTGTCGTCGCCGACGAGACGCCCTCCCAGATGTGCTCGGCGCGCTGGCTCACGCAGTACACGGCGCCGCGTGGGGTCTGCAGCACCTTGCCGGCTCCGCACAGGAGCTGACGGGTCACCAGGAACGGGATCAGGATGTCCGCGAGCCGGGAGAACTCGCCGTGCCGTGCCACCAGGTAGTTCTCGTGGCAGCCGTACGAGTTGCCCGCCGAGTCGGTGTTGTTCTTGAAGAGGTAGACGTCGCCCGCGATGCCCTCCTCGTGCAGGCGGCGTTCGGCGTCGACGAGGAGGCCTTCCAGAATGCGCTCGCCGGCCTTGTCGTGGGTGACCAGCTCGGTCACGTTGTCACATTCGGGAGTTGCGTACTCCGGATGTGATCCGACGTCGAGATAGAGGCGGGCGCCGTTGCGCAGAAAGACATTGCTGCTGCGGCCCCATGACACGACACGGCGGAAGAGGTACCGCGCCACTTCGTCAGGTGACAGACGGCGCTGTCCCCTGAACGTGCATGTGACGCCGTACTCGTTCTCCAGCCCGAAAATTCGGCGGTCCATGACTGAACATTACGCCTGATGCTCCGTGCTGAAACCGGGTTCGACGGACCCTTTTCGATCACTTTCCGACGAGCCGGTGATATTCGTGGTGCGTCCGGGAACGGCGAGCACCTTCACGGTGGCGAGCAGCACGGACAGCGCGGCGATTCCACCGACGCCCGCGACGGCGAAGCCCCAGGCCGTCGAACCGTTCTCGATCGCCGGGCCCGCAACGCCCGTTCCGACCGCCGCGCCGACCCCGAAGGTGGTCACCAGCCAGGAGAACGCCTCGGTCACGGTGCCGCGCGGCGCGTGCCGGTCGACGACGATGAAGGCGCACGCGAGCGAGGGCGCGAGGAACACGCCGGCGACCGCGGCGAGTACGCACATGGCCACCACGTCCGGCGTGAAGGCGAGGGGTACGTAGCCGAGCGCGAGCAGCCCGACGAGGATGCGCAGCCTGCGCTCCGGGGCGCCCGTCCACTTCCGCGCGCCGTAGAACGCGCCGCCGAGCAGGGCGCCGAGTCCGAGCGCGGCCATCAGCCAGCCGTACACGGACTCCTGGCCGTGGTCGTCGGCGTACGCGACACCGGCCACGGTGATGGAGCCGAGCGCGAGGCCGACGAAGAAGAACGAGCCGAGCAGCGCGAGCAATCCCGGCGAGCGCAGCGCCCCCAGCCAGTGCGCCTCGCGCGGCGCCGAACGCCAGGTGCGCGACGGCTCGGAGACCACCACGGACAGGGCGCCCGCGACACCGATCACGTTGATGACGAGCAGCGCCCCGGCCGCCGACCACAGCGAGACGATCAGCGTGACCATCAACGGGCCGACGGTGAACATGATTTCCTGCGCCACCGCGTCCATCGCATACGCGGCGTGCACCCGGTCCTCGCGCTTGAGCACCCCCGGCCACAGGGACCTGAGGCCGCCTTCGAGCGGCGGTGTGAAGAGTCCCGCGATCGCCACGGCCACGTACGCGAGGAGCAGCGAGTCGATGCCCACGAACGCGAACAGCGCCATCCCGAGCGCGGACACGATCGCCGCGGGCAGCATCACCCGCGGCTGTCCGCGCAGGTCCACGGCCCGGCCCAGGAGCGGCTGGCCGACGGCGGTGGCGAGCCCGTACACGGCGGCCAGGACGCCCGCGAGCGTGTAGCTGCCGCCCTCGGCGCGCGTGAACAGCACGATCGCGATATGCCCGGTGGCACTCGGCAGCCGGCCCACCAGGGTGCCGGTGAGCAGCCGCGCCGCATGCCGTGTGCGCAGCAGCTCCGCGTATCCCGCGGCCATCGGCGGGCTCCTCTCGCTGGGTCCAGGATGAAGTTTTACGTATAACGTCCGTGGTTATACGTACCATGAGCCCAGCCCACCGGTCCAGCCCCGGACCCGGACCACCGGTCCCGCACAGGGCAACCACCCGGCCCCGTACGGGCCGGCCAACCGGTCCCGCACGGACCCCGAGCAACCGCAACGAGGAGCCGCCGTGGCCCGGCCCACGAGCAAGGACGTGGCCCACGCAGCCGGGGTCTCCCAGGCCGCCGTCTCCCTCGTCCTGGGCGACAAATGGCGCGGCCGCGTCTCCGAGGCCACCGCCGAACGCGTCCGCACCGCGGCCCGCGACCTCGGCTACCGCCCCAACCTCGCCGCCCGCAATCTGCGCCTCGGCTCCACACGCACCGTGCTCCTGGTCGTCCCGGCACTCACCAACGACTTCTTCGCCCGCGTCTACACCGGCGCCGCCCGCATCGCCGCCGCCCACGACTTCGGCGTGGTCCTCTACCCCTCCCCCGACGGCATCGGACCCGCCAAAGACCCCTTCGCCTCGGCCCGTTCGGCCCTCGACGGCGTCATCGCCTCCTCCATGGCGGCCGGCGCACTCGCCGACATCCGCGGCGCCGACCTGCCCCTCGTCATGCTCGACAGCGACCCGGCCGACACCACGGCCGCCGCCCACGTGAACGTCGACCTGGCCGACGGCATGCGCCAGATGACCGAGCACCTGCTCTCGCTCGGCCACCGCCGCTTCCTGCATCTGGCCGCCGATGTCGACTCATGGACTTTCGCCGTACGAGCCGACTCCATCGCCCACGCCCTGCGCACCGCCCCCGACGCCACCCTGCGCACCGAGCACGCGCCCCTCACCGTGCACGGCGCCCGTGCCGCCGCAGAGCGCGCCCTGACCGCCACGACGCCGCGCCCCACGGCCGTCCTCTGCGACGACGACATCATCGCGGCCGGCGCCTGCAAGGCCGTACGCCGCCTCGGCCTGCGCATCCCCGAGGACATCTCCGTCACGGGCTTCGACGACCTGGCCCTGGCCACTGCCGTCGACCCCGAGCTCACCACCATCCGCATGCCCGCCGAACTGGTCGGGGAACGCGGCATGCAAGCCCTCCTGCACGTACTGGAAGGCAAGGAACCCCAAAGCGACGCACTCCCCGTCGAGTTGATCGTCCGCGACTCCACAGCGCCGCCCACCGCATAGCGCCCCCGTGGAAACACCACGCCCCCGCCACCGGAAATCCGGCGACGGGGGCGTACGTGGTCAGGCAGGCGAGCTCAGGACTCGCCCTCCTCCTCGTCCGACGGCGCATCGGTCGGCGTGGCAGCCGCGCCGTCCGCCTCGAGCAGCCGCTTCAGCTGCCGCCCGACAATGCGCTTGAACTTCCGCTGCTGCGGACGCGTACGGTCCAGGACCGCCACCTCGAGGCGCTCCGCGGGAATCTCCCGCTCGCTCCCGTTGGCCTCGCGCGACAGCGCCTGCACCGCCAGCTTCAGCGCCTCCGCCAGCGTCATCCCGTCCTGGTGACGCTGATCGAGGAAGGTGCTGATCTGCTCCGCATTGCCGCCCACCGCGACCGAGCCGTGCTCGTCCACGATCGAACCGTCATGCGGCAGCCGGTAGATCTGGTCACCGGCAGGCTCATGACCCACCTCGGCGACGACCAGCTCCACCTCATAAGGCTTCTCCGCGGCGCTGGAGAAAATCGTGCCGAGCGTCTGGGCGTACACATTGGCCAGCCCACGCGCCGTCACATCGTCACGGTCATAGGTATAGCCGCGCAGATCCGCGTAACGGACGCCTCCGATACGCAAGTTCTCGTATTCGTTGTACTTACCGGCCGCGGCAAAACCGATCCGGTCATAGATCTCGCTGAACTTGTGCAGCGCTCGGGACGGATTCTCTCCGACGAACACAATCCCGTCGGCGTACTGCATCACCACAAGGCTGCGTCCACGGGCGATGCCCTTACGGGCGTACTCCGCCCGGTCGGCCATGGCCTGCTGGGGTGAGACATAGAACGGCGTCGACACCGGCTATCCGTCCCTTTCTGTCAGTGACAAGTGCATTCCGGTCCACCCGCTCTCAGAGCAGCGCGGCCCGCGGGCCATCGGGTCGTTCGAGGCGGTGCTCCACGACCGCGCGGGCGATGGCCGAGGACTCCTCCTCGGACAGCCGCCGGAAGCCCTCATCGGTGATAACGGTGACGATCGGGTAGATCCGGCGGGCCACATCCGGGCCACCCGTCGCCGAATCGTCGTCCGCGGCGTCGTACAGCGCCTGGACGACCAGCGTCGTGGCATCCTGCTCGCTCAAACCGTCGTGGAACAGCTTCTTCAGCGCACCACGGGCGAAGATCGAACCGGAACCCGTGGCCGCGAAGCCCTGCTCCTCGGTACGGCCACCGGTCACGTCGTAACTGAAGATCCGGCCGCGCTCGCGATCCAGGTCGAACCCGGCGAACAGCGGCACCACCGCGAGGCCCTGCATCGCCATGGCGAGGTTCGAACGGATCATCGTGGACAGCCGGTTGGCCTTGCCCTCAAGGGACAGCTGCGCGCCCTCGACCTTCTCGAAGTGCTCCAGCTCCAGCTGGAACAGCTTCACCATCTCGACGGCCAGACCCGCGGTGCCGGCGATACCCACCGCCGAGTACTCGTCCGCGGGGAAGACCTTCTCCATATCGCGCGAAGCGATCATGTTGCCCATCGTGGCCCGCCGGTCACCGGCTAGCACCACGCCACCGGGGAACGTCACGGCCACGATCGTCGTACCGTGCGGCGCCTCGAACGCACCCTTCACGGGCGGGAGCTGACGGTTCGCGGGCAGCATGTCCGGCTGGTGCTCGCCGAGAAAGTCCACGAAGGACGAGGACCCGGGCGTCAGGAAGGCAGCTGGTAGACGCCCGGTGCTACGAGGATTGGCTTCCACGAGTTTCCTCCCAGATATGCGATGGCCCGACCGAGAGCGTCGGGATCATCCCCCAACTTGCCGATGGCCGAATTGCAGTTGAAGCAGAGTACGCCTCGGACCCTACCCGTCTCGTGGCAATGATCCACATGGTTGGCGGGCCGCTTCGGGAAGTTCCCGGAGGGATGAAAGCAGGCGCGCGACCGAGACCGCCCTGCCACGCGCCTGCTTCCCGTCCGAGACTCCGGGCCCGACCGCCACCACCTTCGATCCGAAGGCAGGTCGGCCTACTGGCCACCCTTTTGAACGAAGGACCTCACGAAGTCCTCTGCGTTCTCTTCGAGCACATCATCGATTTCGTCCAGAACCGAGTCGACGTCCTCGCTCAGCTTCTCCTGGCGTTCCGCCAGGTCCTCGGAGCCCTGTGCATCCTGCACCTGCTCCTCGGTCTCCTCGGTAGAACGCGTGGCCTTCTGCTGTCCGCCGCCGGTGTCCTTGGTCGCCATGTCCCTCACCCCGCTCGGTGTCGACGTTCGCCGTTCTTGATCAGACCCTACGCCGAGGGTCCGACATCGGCCCCGCAGTTGGTTCAACGTGCGAGACCTACCCCTGTGATTCCCACAAGAGGCATGTATCAGCCGCCGGAAAGCACCCGCACCAGGTCTTCCGCGGTCCGGCACCTGTCCAGGAGCTCTTTGACGTGATTACGCGTTCCGCGTAGCGGTTCCAGGGTTGGGACGCGCTGCAGGGAATCGCGGCCGGGCAGGTCGAAGATGACGGAGTCCCAGGAGGCCGCGGCGACGTCGTCGGCGTACTGCTCGAGGCAGCGGCCGCGGAAGTAGGCGCGGGTGTCCTCCGGGGGCTTGGTCTCGGCGCGCTCGACCTCGGTCTCGTCCAGGAGCCGCTTCATCTTGCCGCGTTCGGCGAGACGGTTGTAGAGGCCCTTGTCGGGGCGTACGTCGGCGTACTGGAGGTCGACGAGGTGGAGGCGTGCCGCGTCCCAGTCGAGGCTGTCGCGGCGCCGGTAGCCCTCCATGAGCTCCTTCTTGGCGATCCAGTCGAGTTCGCCGGAGAGGCTCATGGGGTCGTTCTCGAGCCGGTTGAGGGTGTCCTCCCAGCGGCCGAGTACGTCCTTGGTCTGGTCGTCCGCGTCGGAGCCGAAGCGCTCTTCGACGTATTTGCGGGCGAGTTCGTAATACTCCATCTGCAGCTGTACGGCGGTGAGTGTGCGGCCGCTGCGCAGCGTGACCAGGCGCTTGAGTGTGGGGTCGTGGGAGACCTGGTGGAGGGTGCGTACGGGCTGGTCGACGGCGAGGTCGACGGCGATGAAGTTGTCCTCGATCATCGACAGGACCAGGGCCGTGGTGCCGAGCTTCAGGTAGGTCGAGATCTCGGAGAGGTTGGCGTCGCCGATGATGACGTGCAGCCGGCGGTACTTCTCCGCGTCGGAGTGCGGTTCGTCGCGGGTGTTGATGATGGGGCGCTTGAGTGTGGTCTCGAGGCCGACCTCGACCTCGAAGTAGTCGGCGCGCTGGCTGATCTGGAAGCCGTGTTCGTGGCCGTCCTGGCCGATGCCGACGCGTCCCGCGCCGGTGACGACCTGGCGGGAGACGAAGAACGGCGTGAGGTGGCGCACGATGTCCGAGAAGGGGGTCTCCCGCTTCATCAGGTAGTTCTCGTGCGTGCCGTACGAGGCGCCTTTGTTGTCGGTGTTGTTCTTGTAGAGGTGGATGGGCTGGGCGCCGGGCAGGTTGGCTGCGCGTTCGGCGGCCTCGGCCATGATGCGTTCGCCGGCCTTGTCCCATAGGACGGCGTCGCGGGGGTTGGTGACTTCGGGCGAGCTGTACTCGGGGTGTGCGTGATCGACGTACAGGCGTGCGCCGTTGGTGAGGATGACGTTGGCGAGGCCGATGTCCTCGTCGGTGAGCTGGCTGGAGTCGGCGGCCTCGCGGGCGAGGTCGAAGCCTCGCGCGTCGCGCAGCGGGTTCTCCTCCTCGAAGTCCCAGCGGGCGCGCCGCGCCCGGTGCATCGCCGCCGCGTAGGCGTTGACGATCTGGGACGAGGTGAGCATGGCATTGGCGTTGGGGTGCCCGGGCACGGAGATCCCGTACTCGGTCTCGATGCCCATTACTCGCCGTACGGTCATGCGGCCCTCCTTGCCCGGCGGCGCTCCCTTGTGGGAGCGGCGCTCAAGTACCGCTGGTTCTCCGGGTCGTGTGCGGTGCCCGTCCCCGCACTGCGCGACTCGGCGGTACGGAAGAGCCTAGAACGGCTTTGCGCTGGTGGGGAGATCAATTGCGTCATTGCCTGTGCTCCGGTGGTGTCCTGAAAAACAGTCGGCTGCGGGTACCCCGTGATGGGCACCCGCAGCCGCCCTGCCATTTACAGGTACTGACCGGTGTTGGCCACCGTGTCGATGGAACGTCCGGTGTCCGCGCCCTGCTTTCCGGTGACGAGCGTACGGATGTAGACGATCCGCTCGCCCTTCTTGCCGGAGATGCGGGCCCAGTCGTCCGGGTTGGTGGTGTTGGGCAGGTCCTCGTTCTCCTTGAACTCGTCCACGCAGGCCTGGAGGAGGTGGGAGACGCGAAGGCCCTTCTGGTTCGCGTCGAGGAAATCCTTGATGGCCATCTTCTTGGCGCGGCCGACGATGTTCTCGATCATGGCGCCGGAGTTGAAGTCCTTGAAGTACAGGACTTCCTTGTCGCCGTTGGCGTACGTGACCTCGAGGAAGCGGTTCTCCTCGGATTCGGCGTACATGTGCTCCACGGCGGTCTGGATCATCCGGCCGACCGTGGCCCCCCTGTCGCCGCCGTGCTCGCCGAGGTCGTCGGAGTGCAGCGGGAGGCGCTGGGTGAGGTACTTGGCGAAGATGTCCTTGGCCGCTTCGGCGTCCGGACGCTCGATCTTGATCTTCACGTCGAGCCGGCCGGGTCGGAGGATGGCCGGGTCGATCATGTCCTCGCGGTTGGAGGCGCCGATCACGACCACGTTCTCCAGGCCCTCGACACCGTCGATCTCGGCGAGCAGCTGGGGGACGATGGTGTTCTCCACGTCCGAGCTGACGCCGGATCCTCGGGTGCGGAACAGGGACTCCATCTCGTCGAAGAAGACGATGACGGGAGTGCCTTCGCTGGCCTTTTCACGAGCACGCTGGAAGACGAGGCGGATCTGCCGCTCGGTCTCGCCGACGTACTTGTTGAGGAGCTCGGGGCCCTTGATGTTGAGGAAGAACGACTTGCCCTGGGCCTGTCCGGTGACCTCGGCGACCTTCTTGGCAAGGGAGTTGGCGACTGCCTTGGCGATGAGGGTCTTTCCGCAACCGGGCGGACCGTAGAGCAGGACGCCCTTGGGCGGGCGCAGTTCGTGCTCCCGGAACAGGTCCGGGTAGAGGTACGGGAGCTCGACCGCGTCGCGGATCATCTCGATCTGGTTGCCCAGACCGCCGATCTGCTCGTAGCCGATGTCCGGGACCTCTTCGAGGACCAGTTCTTCGACCTCGCTCTTGGGCACGACTTCGTAGACGTATCCGGAGCGTGGTTCGAGGAGCAGGGCGTCGCCGGGGCGGATGACCACGTCGAGCAGGGGCTCGGCGAGGCGGACCACGCGCTCTTCGTCGGTGTGGCCCTGTACGAGGGCCCGCTCGCCGTCCTCGAGGATTTCCTTGAGGGTGACGATGTCGCCGACGCTCTCGAACTCCATGGCCTCGACCACGTTGAGCGCTTCGTTGAGCATCAGCTCCTGTCCGCGCCTCAGGTCGTCGAGGTCGACGCTGGGGCTGACGTTCACGCGCAGCTTGCGGCCGCCGGTGAAAATGTCCGCCGTGCCGTCCTCATTGGCGCTGAGGAAGACACCGAAGCCGGCCGGCGGCTGTGCGAGCCGGTCGACTTCTTCCTTGAGGGCCACGATCTGGTCGCGGGCCTCGCGGAGCGTGTTGGCGAGTCGTTCGTTCTGCGCGGAGACTCCGGCCAGGCTGGTCTGCAGCTCGACGATCCGCTCTTCGAGAATCCTCGTATGACGCGGAGAGTCGGCGAGCTTGCGTCGCAGGACGGCGATCTCCTGCTCGAGATAGGCAATCTGGCCGGCCGGGTCATCGGACCCTCGAGCCGGGCGGATGCCGCGGTTCATGTCGTCGTCGTGGGCTGCCACGGTCCTCACCTCCTCCGGGGGGAGCTGGACGCTTCCTGACCCTACCTGGGCAGGTACTGATTGAAACCCCTAGATCACAAAGACGTCCGGGGTGTGTCTGATCTTCACCCTTGCGTTCTCCCTCACGCCAGCTTGTTACCCACGGAACAACATCGAAAAGCGAGCGGTTGTATCGTCGAAACGTTCAACACCCGTCAGGCCTGGCCTGACTTGCACTGTGTTGGGCCGCTCGACAGGAGAAATGGCAGGAGACATGACCGTGACGCACGAGGCCCCCTCCACCGACGGCGGAGAGGAGCTCGAGGTCTGGATCGACCAGGACCTCTGCACCGGCGACGGCATCTGTGCGCAGTACGCGCCCGAGGTCTTCGAGCTCGACATCGACGGACTGGCGTATGTGAAGGACTCGGACGACGAGCTCCTGCAGAAGCCGGGTGCCACAACGCGGGTGCCGCTGCCGCTGATCCGTGATGTCGCCGACTCGGCGAAGGAGTGCCCGGGCGACTGCATCCATGTACGGCGCATTTCGGACAAGGTCGAAGTCTTCGGTCCGGACGCGGAGTAGCCGTAACGCTTCTGAGCGTGACGAAAGGGCCCGTACCTGCCGGAGACCGGCGGGTGCGGGCCCTTGTTTTCGGCCGTTTATCGGGATGCTCGCGTTATATGCCGGTTTATCCGGGATCGAGCCCTGCGCGTACGGGGCTCAGACGCCGACCGCGGCGCTCTGCTCGGAGCGGACGAACGCACTGCCCTGCCACTGCCACTTCGCCTTCTCGGTCTTGTCCGGGCAGCAGCGGGGCACGGCCGAGGACGAGTAGCCGAGCAGGGTGGCGGTGACGACGCCGTTGGTGACGGCGAAGTCGGTGACGCTGAGCCGGTCCTTGGGGTCGACCAGGGTGGCGACGACGCGGGGCTTGCCGGAGTCCGGCCGGGTGAGGACGTAGACGCCGCTCGGCGGGGTACCGGAGCCGGAGACGCATCGGGCCACGGCGACCGTCTCGGGTCTGCCGTCGCCGTCGAGGTCCCCTGAGGCGTGCTTGAGGATCTGGGGGCGCTCTCCCGCACAGTTCATCGGGATCGTCGCCGTGGTGGGGTCAGGGGCGGCCTGGGCGGCGACCGAGGGCGGACCGGCCTGGGCGGCGGTGGCGTCCTCGGGCTGGAGGAACGAGGAGGCGCCGACGACCGCGGCGAGGGCCGCGGCGGTGGCGAGCCAGTGCATCGGGCTGGTGCGGGTGTGGGCGAGCTCCGGTACGGCGGAGTGCTGCTGCACGAGGAGGGTCTCCTGTGAGGGCTGTGCCGGTGGGGGTGTCCGAAATGGTGTCACACCTCACAGAGGTACGGAACGGCGGGGTACGGCGCGGCCGCGTAAAGCCTCGGTCAATACGACGGCGCCGCCGCCGAGTTCCGTTGCGTGCTCCTGGAACTCGGCGGCGGCGCCGATGTGTTGAGACCTTGCCTGCGGGCAGGCGGTCAGCGGCCGCGGGAGCCGCCCTCGGCGTTCGGACCGTCGTAGTCCTCGCCGTAGGCGCCCTTGGCGGGGCGGCGGCGGCGCATGGGCGGCTCGACGCCGTCCGCGAGGCGGCGGGCGGTGAGCAGGAAGCCGGTGTGGCCGATCATCCGGTGGTCGGGCCGGACCGCGAGGCCCTCCACGTGCCAGTTGCGGATCATCGACTCCCACGAGGTCGGCTCGTTGAAGCAGCCGATCTCGCGGATGGACTCGACGGTGCGGGCGAGCTGCGTGGTGGTGGCCACGTAGCAGCACAGGATGCCGCCGGGGACGAGCGCCTTCTTGACGACGTCCAGGCACTCCCAGGGGGCGAGCATGTCGAGGATGACGCGGTCGACGTCGGTGTCGGACAGGTTGTCCTGGAGGTCGCCGACGGTGAGCTGCCAGGCGGGGTGTTCACCGCCGAAGTAGCGCTCCACGTTCGCCTTCGCGATCTCGGCGAAGTCCTCGCGGCGCTCGTAACTGTGCAGCATGCCCTGATCGCCGATGGCGCGCAGCAGGAAGCTGCTGAGCGAGCCGGAGCCGACACCGGCCTCCACGACGCGGGCGCCGGGGAAGATGTCGGCGAAGGCGAGGATCTGGCCCGCGTCCTTCGGGTAGACCACGGCGGCGCCGCGGGGCATGGACAGGACATAGTCGGGGAGCAGGGGGCGCAGCGCGAGGTAGGCGACGTTGCCGGTGGTGCGGACAACGCTGCCCTCGGGAGCGCCGATCAGCTCGTCGTGAGGAAAGGAACCCTTGTGGGTGTGGAAGTTCTTTCCCTCTTCGAGCGTGAACGTGTAGTGGCGGCCCTTGGGGTCGGTCAGCTGTACCTGGTCCCCGACCTTGAAGGGCCCGCGTCGGCGGGCGGCACCGGTCGGTTCGGACATGTGAACAGCCTACCGGCCGTGACGGGGCCCGCTCACCACGGCCGGGGAGGCCCTGCGGGGCTCAGCCGGTGCGGTCCATCGCCTTCACGAAGGCGCGCTCCACGTCCGAGGTCGACAGGACTCCGTAGATCTCGCCGCTCTTCTCGACGACCAGGTACTCGGTGGCCGGGGTGGCGCGGAGCGTGTCGAGGAGCTCCTCGCCGGACAGCTCCGCCGAGACCTTCATGCCCTCGGTGAGGTCCTGGGCCAGACCGCTGACCGGGACCCACGGGCGGCGGTGCTCGGGGACGCCGACGATGGCCGCCTCCCGTACGACGGCGACGGGATCGCCGTGGCCGTTGACGACGACGAGTGCGCGGGCGCCGGCGTCGTTGGCGCGGCGCAGGGCTTCGGAGAGCGGCGTCGCGGACTCGACGGGGACGGCGCGGCGGGTGAGCGTACGGGCGCGCAGCTCGGGCAGTCGCTCGCGGAGGCGGGCCATGCGCAGGCTGTTGCCGGCGCCGGTCCAGATGATCGCGGCCAGGATCGCGGCGAGCAGCGCGTCCATGACCGTGTCCATGCCGACGGAGTCGGTGGCCTCGGCGCCAAGGACGCCGGACTGGGTGAGCAGCGGGAGGCCGATCAGTACGGAGACGGCGAGCGCGCGGCCGACCCAGGCGGCGGCGACCGTGCCGCTCATGGGCTTGCCGGTGATCTTCCAGACGACGGCGCGCAGCATGCGGCCGCCGTCCAGCGGGAGGCCGGGCAGCAGGTTGAAGGCGGCCACGATCAGGTTCGAGATCATCAGGCCGGCCATCAGGACGCCGGGGACGGTGCCGGGTTCGACGGCCTGCATCCCGCCGTAGAAGACGGCGGCCAGGACGAGGGAGAGCAGCGGGCCGACGAAGGCGAGCACGAACTCGCGGCCCGGGGTCTCGGACTCCTTCTCGATCTCCGACACACCGCCGAAGAACTGCAGCTGGATCTTGCGCACCGGGAGCTTGAAGCGGAGTGCGGCGACGGTGTGGGCGAGCTCGTGGACGAGCACCGAGCCGTAGAAGGCGACGGCGAAGAAGAGGGAGACCAGGTAGCGGGCGCCGCCGAGTTCGGGCAGGACGCGGTCGAGCTGGTTGCCGAAGACCCAGGTGATCAGGGCGGCGACGAGGAACCAGCTGGGTGCGACGTAGATGGGTACGCCGAAGATGCGGCCCATGAGGAGGCCGCCGCCCGGGGCCTTCTTGTCCTGCGCGGTGGCGCTGTCCTTGTTCTCCGGCCCGGCGGCGGTGTCCTTCTGCTGCTGCGGGGCGGCGCCGTCCTTCTGCTGGTGCGGGGCGGCGCTCTCCTTGTTCTTGTCGCCGCTCTTGTCGATGTTGACGGCCTTCGCGGACGCCTTGTCAGGAGCGGGGGTGTCGGCTTCGGTGCGCTCGGGCTGTTCGGCCTGCGCTGTGGGCTTCGCGGAGTTGGTGCGTTCCGGCTCGGCGGGCGTCACCGAGGCGTCCTTCTCGGACGTGGGGCCGCTGTCCCCGCCGCCGGTCCGCGGCAGTCCGCTCGCGCCGCTCTCGTCCACTGTGCGCCCCTTCAGTCCCCGTCGTGCCCGTGGTACCCGTCGTCCAACGTCTCCGCGAGGCCGTCCGTGCCGCCGTCCCGCGTGCGCCGCACCGGCTCGACAGGCAGGTGTCGACGGGGCGTTGCGCGTGCGTCACTCTCTCACGATCATGCGGTGCCGTACGGTCTGCCGTCGATGGTATGCGTCCGTTGTCGGTCCCGGGCCGTAGGGTCTTCTCCATGGACAACAGCACCGAGGCCGGCGAGGCCGCAGCGACCGTCGCCGGCCCCGCCGGCGGGGTGAGGGCCACGCCTCCCGTGTCGCTTTCGCCTTCACGGGCAAGCGACTTCATGCAGTGCCCGCTGCTCTACCGCTTCCGGGTCATCGACAAGCTGCCCGAGAAACCGAGCCCGGCCGCCACGCGCGGCACCCTGGTGCATGCCGTCCTCGAGCGTCTCTTCGACGCTCCTGCCGCCGAGCGCACCGCGCCGCGCGCCAAGTCGCTCGTGCCCGGGCAGTGGGACCGGCTCAAGGAGTCCAAGCCGGAGCTGGCCGAGCTGTTCAAGGACAGCGACGAGCGGACCGCCGGCGATCAGCTCGCCCAGTGGCTCACCGAGGCGGAGGCGCTGGTCGAGCGTTGGTTCACGCTCGAGGACCCCACGCGTCTGGAGCCGGCCGAGCGGGAGCTGTTCGTCGAGGCCAGCCTGGACTCGGGTCTGAAGCTGCGCGGCATCATCGACCGCGTGGACGTCGCGCCGAGCGGCGAGGTGCGGATCGTCGACTACAAGACGGGCAAGGCGCCGCGGGCGGAGTATGCGGACGGTGCGCTGTTCCAGATGAAGTTCTACGCCCTCGTGGTGTGGCGTCTGAAGGGCGTGATCCCGCGCCGGCTGCAGCTCGTGTACCTCGGCAGCGGTGATGTGCTGACGTACGACCCGGTGATGGCCGATCTGGAGCGGGTGGAGCGCAAGCTGCACACGCTGTGGGAGGCGATCCGCGAGGCCACGGAGACCGGCGAGTGGCGGCCGCGGCCGAGCAAGCTGTGCGGCTGGTGCGACCACCAGGCGGTGTGTCCGGAATTCGGCGGTACTCCCCCGCCGTATCCGTTGCAGATCAGGCCGCCGCGTCCGGCAGGGGACGCTCAGGGCACAATGGGGCCGGTCTAGTCCTCGTCGCGAGGGCTTGGCGGCGCCGAGCGAAGGAGATATGCCGTGGCGATCCGCGTCCTGCTGGTCGACGACCAGCCGCTGCTGCGCACCGGGTTCCGGATGATTCTGGAGGCCGAGCAGGATCTCGCGGTCGTCGGCGAGGCCGGGGACGGTCTGCAGGCGCTCGACCAGGTGCGTGCGCTGCAGCCCGATGTCGTGCTCATGGACATCCGGATGCCGCGGATGGACGGTGTCGAGGCGACCCGGCAGATCACCGGGCCCGAGCGGGACGGCCCGGCGAAGGTCCTCGTGCTCACGACGTTCGATCTGGACGAGTACGTGGTGGAGGCGCTGAAGGCGGGCGCGAGCGGTTTCCTGCTCAAGGACGCCCCCGCCCATGAGCTGGTGCAGGCGATCCGGGTGGTCGCAGCCGGCGAGGCGATGCTCGCGCCGAGCATCACGCGCAGGCTGCTCGACAAGTACGCGGATCATCTGCCGTCCGGCGAGGAGCCGGTGCCGGACACGCTGAACACGCTGACCGAGCGTGAGGTCGAGGTGCTCAAGCTGGTCGCGCGCGGTCTGTCGAACGCCGAGATCGCCGCCGACCTGTTCGTCAGCGAGACCACCGTGAAGACCCACGTCGGCCATGTGCTGACCAAGCTGGGGCTCAGGGACCGCGTACAGGCCGCCGTGTACGCGTACGAGAGCGGTCTCGTACGGCCGGGTGCGCAGTAGACGCACCCGCGCAGCAGCAGTAGCCGCACCCGAGGAACAACGGAACAACGCAGTGAGGGCCGCCCCGGATCGGGGCGGCCCTCACTGCTGTGCCCGGGCGGTCAGCCCTTCTGGAGTTCCCAGAAGCGGAAGACCGTCGAGGCGTCCAGGCACCACTCCACGCCGGAGATCTCCTCGCCGACGACGGCGTACTGCTTGCCCTGCCACAGCGGGATGATGGGGAGCTCGTCGGCGACGATGTCCTGGAGCCGGTGGAACTGGTCCTGGGTACCGGTGCGGTCGGTCTGCGCGGCCGTACCCGGGACGATCTCGCCGGTGATCGTCTCGTTGGTGTAGTTGTTCATCAGGACGTTGTCCTTGCCGAAGAACGGCTGGGTGAAGTTCTCCGGGTCCGGGTAGTCCGGGACCCAGCCCTTCACGTAGAAGCCGTACTTGCCGGCCTCGACATCCTTCTCGTACTGGTCGAAGGGCACCGACTTCACGTCGGCCTCGAACAGGCCGCTGGCGTTGAGCTGCTCGGCGATCGCCTTGAACTCCTCGACGGTGGCGGGGCCGTAACGCGAGGGCGTCGCCCACAGCGTGAGCTTGACCTTGCCGGTGATGCCCTCGTCGCGCAGCGCCTGTGCCGCCTTGTCGGGCTGCGGACGGCCGCCGTAGGTGTCGAAGAACGCCGTGTTGTGGGCTTCGATACCCGCCGGGATGATCGAGTACAGCGCCGAGGCGGTCTGGTCGTGCACGTCGGAGACCAGCTTCTCGCGGTCGATCAGATACGCGAGTGCCTTGCGCACGCCGAGCTTTCCGACGACCGGATCGTTCATGTTGAGGACGATGTGCTGGACCTCGGCGCTGGTGCCCTCGATGACCTCGGCCTTCGCCTCGGCGTCGGTGCTGCTTTCGAGATCGGCGATGTCGCCGGCCGACAGGCCTCGGTAGGCGATGTCGATGTCGCCGGCGAGCATCGCCTGCTTCAGCTTCTTGCGGTCGTCGTGGAAGAAGCGCAGCGTCACACCGGAGTTGTGGGTCTCGGCGCTGCCCTTGTACGAGCCGTTCACCTTGAACACGGCCTCGCTGTCGCCATACGAGTCGAGGGTGTAGGCACCCGAACCGAAGGCCTTGCCGTCCTTGCGGAGCTTGTCGGCGGGGTACTCGCGGTGGTCGACGATCGAGCCGGCGCCGGAGGCGATCTTGCTGGGGAAGGTCGCGTCGGGGACCTTGAGGTGGAACACGACCGTCTTGGCGTCGGGGGTCGTGACCTTGCCGAGCGAGCTGAACATGACGGCGGGGCCGTCCGGGTCGTCGATGTTCAGCGTCCGGTCGAAGGAGTACTTGACGTCCTTCGAGGTCAGCTCGTTGCCGTTGCTGAACTTCAGGCCGTCGCGCAGCTTGCAGGTCAGTTCCTTGGTCGCGGAGTCCGTGAACGTGCAGGACTCGGCGGCCTCCGGCTCCGGCTCCGTACCGCCCTTGGGGAAGGCGAGCAGCGACTGGAAGACGTTGTTGAACAGCAGCCAGGAACCCGGGTCGTAACCGGACGCCGGGTCCGTGGCGAGGACGTCGTCGGACATGCCGACCACGATCTCGCCGTCTTCGCCGCCGCTGGAGCCTTGCTCCGAACCGCAACCGCTCAGCAGGCCCGCGGCGAGTCCGGCCGCGAGGATCGGCGCAGGCCAGGACTTACGTATGTTCACTGGTGGTTCCCCGGAGGTGTGTTGAGCCGGGCACGCCCCCAGGGGCGTGCCCGTATGGTCAGCAGTCGGCCGAGCGGGTGCGGGCGTTATTCGCCGATACCGCGCCCGAGCTCCCAGAGCTGCATGTTGGAGGAGGAGTTGAGCACCCACTCCACCCCGGTGATGTCGTCGCGGGCGGCGACATAGGTCTTGCCCTGCCACAGCGGGAGCACCGGGACGTCCTCGGCGATGATGTCCTGGATCTGCTTGAGCGAGTCGCCGGCGGCGAGTCGGTCGGCTTCCTGGCGGGACTGCGGAATGAGCGTGTTGTTGATCTTGCTGTTCCGGTAGGGCGAGTTGAGGAAGTTGCCCTCGCCGACGAACGGCGCAAGGAAGTTGTCGGCGTCGGGGAAGTCGGGGAACCAGCCCATGCCGTACACCGCGTACTCACCCTTGAGCTCGGCGGACCTGTACGTCTTCCAGGGCGTGCCCTTGATGGTCACATCGAACAGGTCGCTGCCGTTGAGCTGGTCGCGCAGGATTTCGAACTCCTGCTTGGTGACCTCACCGTACTTGTCGGTCGAGTAGTTCAGCGTCACCTTGACCGGGGTCTTGATGCCTGCCTTGCCGAGCAGTTGGGCCGCCCTCGCCTTGTCCGGCTCGCTGTACTTGTTGAAGAAGGAGTTGGTGTGCCCGGTGACGCCGCTGGGCACCAGGGAGTACAGCTCCTCGGCGGAGGTGCCGTACACCTCGGAGACGATCGCGGCGCGGTCCACGAGCTGCGCCATGGCCTGGCGGACGGCCTTCTCCTCGACCACCGGCGCGTCGGTGTCGAAGCCGAGGTAGCGGATCTCCAGGCCGGGCATCTCGACGAGCTCGATGCCCTCGACGGCGCCGGCCGAGAAGTCCTTGATCTGCGCGGGCTCGATGGTGCGGCCCATGACGTCGATGTCACCGCTCTTGAGTGCGGTGCTCATCTGCGAGGCCTTGGCGAAGGTCCGCATCTCGAGCTTGTCGCTGTTGACCTTCAGCGAGCCCTTGTAGTTCGGGTTCTTGGTGAAGACCGCCTTGACGACTTCCTCGACACCTTCGACCTGCTTCGTCTCGGTCTCGAGGGTGTACGGGCCCGAGGCGTCGACCTGGAAGCCGTTGCGGAGCTTCTTCGCACTGTAGGTGTCGGCGTCGACGATGCCGGCGGCGGGCGTGGCGAGCTTGTGCGGGAACGTGGCGTCGGAGGCATTGAGGTGGAAGACCACCTTGTCCTCGCTCACGGCCTCGACGGTGTCGATGCCCGCGAGCAGCCCGGACACTCCGCTGTTCTGCTCCTCCGGGAGGCTTTCGCCGAGCGCGCGGGTGCGCTCCACGGAGAACTTGACGTCCTCGGCGGTCAGCGCGTTGCCGTTGGCGAACTTCAGGCCGTCGCGCAGCGTGCACTCGTACCGCTTGTTGATGTTGTCGCTGAACCGGCAGCTCTCCGCGGCCTCGGGTTCGGGCTCGCCACCGCCGCGCGGGGCGATCATCAGCGTCTGCACGGTCTGGCGCAGGACGTTCCAGGAGCCGGCGTCGTACGCGTACGCGGGGTCGAACGGCGCGGGGGCGTCGGAGGTGGCGGCGAACGCATCAGTGGTACCGATGACGATCGCATCGTCGCTGTCGCCGCCGCCGTCACTGCCGCCGCAGGCGGCGAGGACAGGGGCGAGCAGGCCGATGGCGACCGGCAGCACCAGTGTCTTGCGGTTCATGCGCGAAGTACTCCAACGATCGATCCCAAGGCGCCTGCGCCAAGGGGTGGGTGCGCAGGGCATGGAGGTAATGACGGTGTTCTCAGTGGTCCCGACTGGGTTCTCGCGAAGACATTAGTCCGCGGGGTCAGGTCGGTTGCAGTGACCCGGAGTTGGGCGTAATCACGCAGCGGGAGCGGATGCGGACACACTGAAATCCGGGGTACGGAATGTTTCGTGCACCAGCCCACCAATCGGGACACAACGTCAGGACGAGGCCGCCGCCTACGCGGGTCGCAGCACAGGCGCGACCCCCTGTCGACGGACCTCGACGTGATAAACATCACGCCGTCAACTCGATTGCCGGAGAAGGGAATTAGCGGTTCCCGGGTCACGGAAAATGCACGGGCCAATGCGCTGCGTTTCCCGCGCATTCGCCGCTGCACGCTCGGTGAACGACCGGTGCATTCCCGTAATCGGCGGTGCCGGGTTTTCGGCCGGTGGCCGGGAACCGTCAATCGATCAGTGGCTGACCAATGCCCGAGGGATCAGTGACCGATCAATGACCGCAGGAAGGGAAGGTCGACTTCTTCGAGCGAGGAGACGACCGTACGGCCGGGGCTCGGGGCGATCGGCGCGACCGAGGGAACCGCGACGACCCGGCAGCCGGCGGCCTCCGCCGCGGCGACGCCCGTGGCGGTGTCCTCGACCACGGCGCAGCGCGCGGGGTCCGCGCCGAGTCTGGCGGCCGCGTGGAGGTACGGGTCGGGGTGCGGCTTGGTGCGCTGCACCTCGTCGCCGGCCACCGTCAGGGCGAAGTGGTGCGCGCCGAGCGATTCGAGTACGCGGTCGATGATGCGGCGGTGCGAGGCCGAGACGAGGGCCGTGGGCACCTCGTGCGCGGAGAGTTCCGCGAGCAGCCGGGCGGCACCGGGCATCAGCGGCAGGGCGCGGCTGATGCGGTGCTCGAACGCGTCGTTGAGCAGCACGGTCAGCTCGGGCAGCGTGATGTCGGCGCCCGTGGCCTCGATGAGGAACCCGGCGCTGCGGCTCATGGGCCCGCCCACGACCACATCGCGCCAGGAGTCGTCGAGGGCATGGCCGAGCTTCGCGAACGCCTCGACTTCGGCGTCCCACCAGAAGCCCTCGGTGTCCACGAGAGTGCCGTCCATGTCGAGCAGCACGGCCTGCAGGTTGTCGCTTTGAGCCGTACGAGTGCCGACTGCGGGGACCGTACTGGTCATTCGGCCACACCTCCGTAAGGGACGAGAAGGCCGGTCGCCTTGACCCGCGGGATTTTCCGCTGGTGAAGGCGACCGGCCTGCACTGGACCGACCAGTGTACGTCCCGTCCGCGCGAAGCGCGCGGGAGATCCTCGCGGGGCTTGCCAGGTACCCCGGACGCCCTAGCGGGCGTTGAAGTACTTGGCCTCCGGGTGGTGGATGACGATGGCGTCCGTGGACTGCTCGGGGTGGAGCTGGAACTCCTCGCTCAGGTGCACGCCGATCCGCTCGGGCTCGAGGAGCCGGGCGATCTTCGCGCGGTCCTCGAGGTCGGGGCAGGCCCCGTAGCCGAGCGAGAAACGGGCGCCGCGGTACTTCAGGGCGAACATGTCCTCCATCGCCGAGGGGTCCTCGCCCGAGAAGCCGAGCTCGGAGCGGACCCGCGCGTGCCAGTACTCGGCGAGGGCCTCCGCCAACTGCACGGACAGGCCGTGCAGTTCGAGGTAGTCGCGGTAGGAGTTGGACTCGAAGAGCTCGGCCGTGGCCTCGCCGATCCTCGAGCCGACCGTGACGACCTGCAGGCCCACGACGTCGATCTCGCCGGAGTCCTCGGGGCGGAAGAAGTCCGCGAGGCACAGCCGGCGGCCGCGGCGCTGGCGCGGGAAGGTGAAGCGGGTGCGCTCGTTGCCCTGCGCGTCGAGGAGGATCAGGTCCTCGCCCTTGGAGACGCAGGGGAAGTAGCCGTACACGACGGCCGCTTCGAGCAGGTTCTTCGTGTGCAGCTCGTCCAGCCAGCCGCGCAGCCGCGGCCGGCCCTCGGTCTCGACGAGCTCCTCGTACGTGGGTCCGTCGCCCTTGCGGTTCTGCTTGAGGCCCCACTGGCCCTTGAACAGCGCGCCCTCGTCCAGCCAGGAGGCGTACTCCTTGAGCTGGATGCCCTTGATGACGCGGGTGCCCCAGAAGGGCGGCTCCGGCACGGGGTTGTCGACGGCGACGTCGGAGCGGCCCTTCGGCTCCTCGTCCGCGCCCTCGACGACCTGGACGCCGGTGGCCTTGACCCGGCGCTGCTTCAGCTCCGGCAGGACCGCGCCCGGCACGCCGCGCTTCACGCCGATCAGTGCGTCCATCAGGCGCAGGCCCTCGAACGCGTCCCGGGCGTAGCGGACTTCGCCCTCGTAGATCTCGTGCAGGTCCTGTTCCACGTACGCACGGGTCAGGGCGGCGCCGCCGAGGATGACGGGGAACTTGGCGGCGAGCTTGCGGGAGTTGAGCTCCTGCAGGTTCTCCTTCATGATCACCGTCGACTTGACGAGGAGTCCTGACATGCCGATGACGTCCGCCCGGTGCTCCTCGGCGGCCTCCAGGATCGCGGAGACGGGCTGCTTGATGCCGAGGTTGACGACGTTGTAGCCGTTGTTGGACAGGATGATGTCGACGAGGTTCTTGCCGATGTCGTGGACGTCGCCGCGGACGGTGGCGAGGACGATGGTGCCCTTGCCGTCGTCGTCCGTCTTCTCCATGTGCGGTTCGAGGTAGGCCACCGCGGTCTTCATGACCTCGGCGGACTGGAGCACGAACGGCAGCTGCATCTGGCCGGAGCCGAACAGCTCGCCGACCACCTTCATGCCCGCGAGCAGCGTGTTGTTGACGATGTCGAGGGCCGGGGTGTCGGCGAGCGCCTCGTCGAGGTCGGCTTCGAGGCCCTTCTTCTCGCCGTCGATGATCCGCCGCTGCAGCCGCTCGTCGAGCGGCAGCGCGAGCAGTTCCTCGGCCTTGCCTGCCTTGAGGGACTTGGTGGTCGCGCCCTCGAAGAGCTCCATCAGCTTCTGCAGCGGGTCGTAACCCTCTTCGCGGCGGTCGTAGACCAGGTCGAGCGCGACCTTGACCTGCTCGTCGTCGAACCGCGCGATCGGCAGGATCTTCGAGGCGTGCACGATCGCCGAGTCGAGGCCCGCCTTGACGCATTCGTCGAGGAAGACCGAGTTGAGCAGGATGCGCGCGGCCGGGTTGAGGCCGAAGGAGATGTTGGACAGACCGAGCGTGGTCTGCACGTCCGGGTGGCGGCGCTTGAGCTCACGGATCGCCTCGATGGTGGCGATGCCGTCCTTGCGCGACTCCTCCTGACCCGTACAGATGGTGAAGGTCAGGGTGTCGATGAGGATGTCGGACTCGAGGATCCCGTAGTTGCCGGTCAGGTCGTCGATGAGCCGCTCGGCGATGGCGACCTTGTGCTCGACGGTGCGGGCCTGGCCCTCCTCGTCGATGGTCAGCGCGATCAGCGCGGCGCCGTGCTCCTGCGCCAGCTGCGTGACCTTGGCGAAACGGGACTCGGGCCCGTCACCGTCCTCATAGTTCACGGAGTTGATGACGGCGCGCCCGCCGAGGTGCTCCAACCCGGCCCGGATCACCTCGACTTCGGTGGAGTCGAGGACGATCGGCAGCGTGGACGCGGTGGCGAAACGGCCCGCGAGCTCGTGCATGTCGGCGACGCCGTCGCGGCCCACGTAGTCCACGCACAGGTCGAGCATGTGCGCGCCCTCGCGGATCTGGTCGCGGGCCATCTCCACGCAGTCGTCCCAGCGGCCTTCGAGCATGGCCTCGCGGAACTTCTTCGAACCGTTGGCGTTGGTGCGCTCACCGATCGCCATGTACGAGACGTCCTGGCGGAACGGCACCGTCTGGTACAGCGAGGAGGCGCCGGGCTCGGGCTGCGGGTTGCGCTCGGGCGGCGTCATGTCCCGTACGCGCTCGACGACCTGGCGCAGGTGCTCGGGAGTGGAGCCGCAGCAGCCGCCGACCAGCTGAAGACCGAAGTCGTTGACGAAGGTCTCCTGCGCGTCCGCCATCTCCGGCGGGGTCAGCGGGAAGTATGCGCCGTCCTTGGTCAGGATCGGCAGACCGGCGTTCGGCATGCACATCAGCGGCGTACGGGAGTGGCGGGCCAGATAGCGCAGGTGCTCGCTCATCTCGGCAGGACCGGTCGAGCAGTTGAGGCCGATCAGATCGATGCCGAGCGGCTCCAGGGCGGTCAGCGCGGCGCCGATCTCGGAGCCGAGCAGCATCACACCGGTGGTCTCGAAGGCCAGCGAGCAGATGAGGGGGACGTCGATGCCGAGCGCCTCCATCGCACGCCGGGCACCGATCAGACCGGCCTTGGTCTGGAGCAGGTCCTGCGTGGTCTCCACGATCAGGGCGTCCGCGCCACCGGCGAGCAGGCCTTCGGAGTTCTGCTGGTAGCCGTCGCGGATCGAGGCGTACGTCGTGTGGCCGAGCGTCGGCAGCTTGGTACCCGGACCCACCGAACCGAGCACCCAGCGCTGCCGGCCGTCCTTGGCGGCGAACTCGTCGGCGACCTCGCGGGCGATCCGGGCGCCGGACTCCGAGAGTTCGAAGATCCGGTCGGCGATCTCGTACTCGCTGGCGGCCGTGGCGTTGGCGCCGAAGGTGTTGGTCTCCACGCAGTCGACGCCGACGGCGAAGTACTCCTCGTGCACCGAGCGCACGATGTCGGGGCGCGTGATGTTGAGGATCTCGTTGCAGCCCTCGAGCTGCTGGAAGTCCTCCAGAGTCGGGTCCTGCGCCTGGAGCATGGTCCCCATCGCCCCGTCGGCCACCACGACTCGGGTGGCGAGCGCTTCCCTGAGGGCTGCGATGCGGGCGGCTTGTCCCTGCGGGGTGCCTGCGGACGTGATGGGCGTCGGCTGCGAGGCCATGGATCTGCTCCCTGGAGTGCGACGGCTGTCGGCTTTACGTCCTCCCGGCGGAGGGCGCACCCGGTCAGGGTAGCCGGGACCAAGGTCCCGGGGTGAGGGGCGTCCCAGGGGACGGACGACGGGGCGGGGGCCTGGGTCGCACAGGCGTCCGCCACTATGTCGGCCGGATACCGAAATCTGCGGGGCTGGACATTAGGACAAGGTCGACAACGGCCGATAGTGTTCAGCATTGTCGAACGACCAGGAGGCTTTAGGCGATGGCGAAGAACATCCAGTCGCTCGAGCGTGCCGCCGCGATGCTGCGGCTGCTCGCCGGCGGCGAGCGGCGCCTCGGCCTCTCCGACATCGCCTCCTCGCTGGGTCTCGCCAAGGGCACCGCGCACGGCATCCTGCGCACGCTGCAGGCGGAGGGTTTCGTCGAGCAGGACGCCGCGTCCGGCCGCTATCAGCTGGGCGCCGAGCTGCTGCGTCTGGGCAACAGCTACCTCGACATCCACGAGCTGCGTGCCCGTGCCCTGGTGTGGACCGACGACCTGGCCCGCTCCAGCGGCGAGAGCGTCTACCTGGGCGTCCTGCACCAGCAGGGCGTCCTGATCGTGCACCACGTTTTCCGGCCCGACGAGTCACGTCAGGTGCTCGAGGTCGGGGCCATGCACCCGCTGCACTCGACCGCACTCGGCAAGGTGCTCTCGGCCTACGACCCGGTGGCGCACAGCGAGGTCGTGGAGGTGGAGCGCAAGGAGTTCACGCCCCGCACGATCACCGGGCTCGACGAGTTCGAGTCGGTGCTCGACCTCACCCGCGCACGCGGCTGGTCCGCCGATGTCGAGGAGACCTGGGACGGCGTGGCCTCGGTGGCCGCCCCCATCCACGACCGGCGGCGGATGCCGGTCGGCGCGGTCGGCATCACGGGCGCCGTGGAGCGGGTCTGCGAAGGCGGCGAGCTGCGCAACGAGCTGATCGCGGCGGTACGGGACTGCGCCCGCGCGGTGTCGCGCGACCTCGGCGCGGGCAGGTTCTGAGCACTCTCGCGCTCACCTCCCGCAACCACTCCCCCACAGATCCGTCACCACCCTCCCGTAACGATCGCAATTCCCGTCACACAAGTCTTGACGTCAAGCGAACACGGGAACAAGACTTCCGTTCATCGGTCGGCATTGTCGAACAGCTACCGGCAATACGGGGTAGGGTGTGACAACGCGGATCGAGCACCGCAACCAGCTACCCGGCTCTGCCCGGTAGTCACCTGGACGAAGGACAAAGGAGTCGCGGGTGTCCAGCTCGGATATCTTCATCGGCGAGACCATCGGTACCGCCGTGCTCATCCTGCTCGGCGGCGGTGTCTGTGCCGCCGTCACGCTCAAGCACTCGAAGGCCCGCAACGCCGGATGGCTCGCGATCACCTTCGGCTGGGGCTTCGCCGTGCTGACCGGCGCGTATCTCGCGGGCGGCGTCTCGGGCGCGCACCTCAACCCGGCCGTCACGATCGGCCTGGCGATAGAGGGCGGCACCGAGTGGGGCGACGTTCCCCTCTACCTCTTCTCGCAGCTGATCGGCGCCATGATCGGCGCGGTCCTGGTGTGGGTCACGTACTACGGACAGTTCCAGGCCCATCTGACCGACCGTGAGATCGTCGGCGGTCCCGGCGCACAGGACTCGGTCAAGGCCGTCTCCAAGGACGCGCCCGGCCCGGTCCTCGGCGTCTTCTCCACCGGCCCGGAGATCCGTAACGTCGCGCAGAACCTGGCCACGGAGATCATCGCCACGGTCGTCCTGGTCCTCGCGATCCTCACCCAGGGCCTCAACGGCGACGGCAACGGCCTCGGAGTGCTCGGCGCCCTGATCACCGCGCTCGTCGTGGTCGGCATCGGTCTCTCGCTCGGCGGTCCCACCGGGTACGCCATCAACCCGGTCCGCGACCTCGGCCCGCGCATCGTCCATTCGCTCCTTCCGCTGCCCAACAAGGGCGGTTCGGACTGGTCGTACGCCTGGATCCCGGTCGCAGGACCGATCATCGGCGGTGTGATCGCGGGCGGTCTCTACAAGCTCGCCTTCGCCTGACCGACTCCTACGAGGACGCAAGAGCCGCCGTACACAGACTTCTTGGAGCACCAGAAATGACCGACGCACACACCGCAGGGACCTCCTCCCACGGCGCAGGGCCGTTCATCGCGGCCATCGACCAGGGCACGACCTCTAGCCGCTGCATCGTCTTCGACACGGACGGCCGGATCGTCTCCGTCGACCAGCGCGAGCACGAGCAGATCTTCCCCAAGCCCGGCTGGGTCGAGCACGACGCCAAGGAGATCTGGGCGAACGTCGAGTCCGTGGTCGCGGGCGCCATCTCGAAGGCGGGCATCACCTCCGCCGACGTGAAGGCGATCGGCATCACCAACCAGCGTGAGACCACGCTGATGTGGGACAAGAACACCGGTGAGCCGGTGCACAACGCGATCGTGTGGCAGGACACCCGCACCGACGCGCTGTGCAAGGAGCTCGGCCGCAACGTCGGTCAGGACCGCTTCCGCCGCGAGACCGGTCTGCCGCTCGCGTCGTACTTCTCGGGTCCGAAGGTCCGCTGGCTGCTGGACAACGTCGAGGGTCTGCGCGAGCGCGCCGAGGCCGGCGACATCCTCTTCGGCACGATGGACTCCTGGGTCATCTGGAACCTGACCGGCGGCACCGACGGCGGTGTGCACGTCACGGACGTCACCAACGCCTCGCGCACGATGCTGATGAACCTGCACGACATGGCCTGGGACGAGCGCATCCTGCACTCCATGGGCATCCCGGCCGCCGTGCTGCCCGAGATCCGCTCCTCCGCCGAGGTGTACGGGCACGCCAAGGCGGGCGTGCTCGCGGGTGTGCCGGTCGCGTCGGCGCTCGGTGACCAGCAGGCGGCGCTGTTCGGCCAGACCTGCTTCGCCGAGGGCGAGGCCAAGTCCACGTACGGCACCGGCACCTTCATGCTGATGAACACCGGTGAGACACCGGTGAACTCGTACAACGGACTGCTCACCACGGTCGGTTACCGCATCGGCGACCAGAAGCCCGTCTACGCCCTCGAGGGCTCGATCGCCGTCACCGGTTCGCTGGTGCAGTGGATGCGCGACCAGATGGGTCTGATCAACTCGGCCGCCGAGATCGAGACCCTCGCCTCGTCCGTCGAGGACAACGGTGGTGCGTACTTCGTGCCGGCCTTCTCCGGTCTGTTCGCCCCGTACTGGCGCTCCGACGCCCGCGGTGTGATCGCCGGTCTCACGCGCTACGTGACGAAGGCGCACATCGCGCGCGCCGTCCTGGAAGCCACCGCCTGGCAGACCCGCGAGATCACCGACGCCATGACGAAGGACTCCGGTGTCGAGCTGAGCGCGCTCAAGGTCGACGGCGGCATGACCTCCAACAACCTGCTGATGCAGACCCTTTCGGACTTCCTGGACGCGCCCGTGGTGCGTCCGATGGTGGCCGAGACGACCTGCCTCGGTGCCGCCTACGCCGCCGGTCTCGCCGTCGGCTACTGGCCGGACACCGACGCGCTGCGGGCCAACTGGCGCCGCGCCGCGGAGTGGACCCCCCGTATGCCGGCGGAGCAGCGGGACCGCGAGTACAAGAGCTGGCTCAAGGCCGTGGAGCGGACCATGGGCTGGGTCGAGGATTCCGACGAGGCCTGACAGGCCGGGAAACACAGAGGCCTGACGGGCCTTACTGGATGGAGTCCCGTACCGGCTGAGTGCGGGACTCCGACGAGGAGTTGACCATGAGCACCACCCTGCAGAGCCTCCCTTCGCTCGGGACGCACGCGGCCTCGGGCATCAACCCGGGGCGCGCCGAGACCCGTGAGCAGCTGAGCCGTGCCTCGTACGACCTGCTGGTCATCGGCGGCGGGATCCTGGGCATTTCCACCGCGTGGCACGCCGCGCAGTCCGGGCTGCGGGTGGCGCTCGTGGACGCCGGCGACTTCGCCGGCGCCACCTCCTCGGCCTCGTCCAAGCTGCTGCACGGCGGTCTGCGCTATCTGCAGACCGGCGCGGTGAAGCTGGTCGCCGAGAACCACTTCGAGCGGCGTGCGGTGTCCCGTCAGGTGGCGCCGCACCTCGCCAACCCGCTGACCTTCTATCTGCCCGTCTACAAGGGCGGTCCGCACGGTGCGGCGAAGCTGGGCGCGGGCGTGTTCGCGTACAGCGCGCTCTCCGCGTTCGGCGACGGTGTGGGGCATCTGCTGAGCCCGTCGAAGGCCGCGCAGGACGTGCCGGAGCTGCGGACCGACAACCTCAAGGCCGTGGCCGTGTACGGCGACGACCAGATGAACGACGCGCGGATGGCGCTGATGACGGTCCGCGCGGCCGTCGACTCGGGCGCCGTGGTGCTCAACCACGCCGAGGTGACCGGGCTTCGCTTCACGCGCGGCCGGGTCACGGGCGCCGAGCTCAAGGACCGCCTCGACGGTACGGAGTTCGGGGTCGACGCCCGGCTCGTACTCAATGCGACCGGCCCCTGGGTCGATCACCTGCGCACGCTGGAGGACCCGAACGCGGCGCCCTCGATCCGGCTCTCCAAGGGCGCGCACCTGGTGCTCAAGCGCACCTCGCCGTGGAAGGCCGCGCTCGCGACCCCGATCGACAAGTACCGCATCACGTTCGCCCTGCCGTGGGAGGACATGCTGCTCCTCGGCACCACGGACGAGGTGTACGAGGGCGATCCGCGCGAAGTGTCCGTCACCGAGCAGGACACCAAGCAGATCCTGGACGAGGCCGCGTTCTCCATCCGCGACCAGCAGCTGTCGCGCGACCTGATCACGTACTCCTTCGCGGGTCTGCGCGTGCTGCCCGGCGGTCCCGGCGACACCGCGAAGGCCAAGCGCGAGACGGTCGTGACCGAGGGCAAGGGCGGCATGCTGTCGGTGGCCGGCGGCAAGTGGACCACCTTCCGGCACATCGGCCGCACCGTGATGCACAAGCTGGCGCAGTTGCCGGGCCACCCGCTCGGGGAGGACCTGGAGCCGGTCGGCCGGCTGCCCAAGAAGCTGCCGCTGCCGGGGATCGCCAACCCGCGCGCGGTCGCCCACCGCCTGCTCGTCGACGGTCCGGCGCCAGGCCCGCGGATGGCCGCCGACACGGCGCGCCACCTCGCCACGCACTACGGTTCGCTGGCCTTCGACATCGCGCGCCTGGCCAACGAGAGCCCGGAGCTCGCCCAGCGGATCCACCCGGATGCCCCGGAGATCTGGGCCCAGGTCGTCTACGCCCGTGATCACGAGTGGGCCGAGACGGCGGACGACGTGCTGCGCCGCCGTACGACGCTGACGATCCGCGGTCTCGCCTCCGACGAGGTGCGGGGCAAGGTCCAGGGGCTGCTCGACACCAAGTAGGACCGAGCGGCCCCGGAACACGGGGGAATCGGGGGATGTGAGGGGCGGTCGCCGCGGCGGCCGTCCCTCACACCTGTACGTCAGTGATCACGGAGCGCGCGGCTGGCCCTACGTACAGTCATGGCAAGCGCTTCATCTGCGAGAACGCCTTCCCCGGCAGCCCGGCGCCCCCATAATGGCCGGATACATCGGAGGTATCAGGGAGGGCGCCATGGCTGTCACCGACGAGGCCATCGAGAAGATCAAGGGAATGATCGTCTCCGGGGCATTGCGCCCCGGCGACCGCCTCCCCAAGGAGAGCGAGCTCGCCGCCGAGCTCGGTCTGTCCCGCAACTCGCTGCGCGAGGCCGTACGGGCGCTGTCGCTGATCCGTATCCTCGACGTCCGCCAGGGCGACGGAACATATGTCACCAGCCTGGACCCGCAGCTGCTGCTCGAAGCGCTCAGCTTCGTCGTGGACTTCCACCGCGACGACACGGTCCTGGAGTTCCTCGCGGTCCGCAGGATCCTGGAGCCGGCCGCGACGGCGATGGCCAGCGCCCTGATCGACGACGATCAACTGGACGCGCTCAGCGCGCAGTTGGACGCGCTGGGCCCGGCGCCCTCGGTGGAGGAACTGGTCGCGTGCGACCTGGAGTTCCACCGGGGCATCGTGCAGGCCTCCGGCAACTCGGTGCTCTGCTCGCTGCTCGACGGTCTGTCCGGGCCCACGACCCGGGCCAGGGTCTGGCGCGGGCTGACCCAGGAGGACGCGGTCAGCCGCACGCTGCACGAGCACCGGATGATCCTGGGCTCGCTGCGGGACCGTGACGCGGAGGCCGCCCGTTCCTGGGCGACCGTCCACATCGCGAGCGTGGAGCAGTGGCTGCGCACCACACTCTGAGCACCCCGACCGGCGCGGTCAGTCCTGCTTCTCGCCGCTCGCGAAGCGGGAGATGATCAGGGCGACGATGATGATCGCGCCGTTGAGGAACTGGTTCCACAGCTGGGGCACCCCGCCGAGCGTCATCACATTCACCACGAGCTGCAGCGTCAGCACTCCGGTGAGTGCGCCGAACAAGGTGCCCCGGCCGCCCTTGAGGCTGATCCCGCCGATCACGGCGGCCGCGAACACCTGGAAGATCCAGCCGTTGCCCTGGTTCGCCGCGACCGAGCCGTAGTGGCCGGTGTAGAGGATGCCGGCGAGGGCGGCGAGGACACCGCCGACGGCGAGCACGATCCAGGTGATCCGGTCGACCCGGATACCGGCCGCACGCGCGGCTTCGGGGTTGCCGCCGATCGCGTACAGCGAACGTCCGTGCCGCAGCCACGCGAGGGCGGCGCCGCCGACGGCGAACAGGGCGAGGCAGATCCACACGGAGGCGGGGATGCCCATCCAGTCGGCCTTGCCCAAATACCGGAAGGACTCCGGGACTCCGGTGATGGACTTGCCCTCGGTGATGCCGATCTGCAGACCACGCAGCATGGTCAGCATGCCGAGGGTCGCGATGAACCCGTTGACATGCAGCTTCAGCATCATGAAGCCGTTGAACGTGCCGATCAGCGCGCCGACGAGGAGGCAGATCGGTACGGCGGTCCAGATCGGGAACCACTCCAGACCCGCAAACCGCCCGCCTTCGGTGGGCAGGACGAGCCACATCGCGATCACCGGCGCGATGCCGATGGTCGATTCGAGCGAGAGGTCCATCCGGCCGGCGATCAGGATCAGCGCCTGCCCGAGCACGAGCAGCGAGAGCTCGCTCGACTGCTGCACGACGTTGATGAGGTTGTCGGAGGTCAGGAAGACCGGCGAGACGATATAGCCGATCACCAGCAGGACCAGGATCACGGGCACGAGCGAGAAGTCGCTCCACCGGATCAGATCGAGCCGACTGCGCGCCCCGCCAGCGGACTTGGCCTCGTCGACCTGCACGGGCTGCAAGGTCTCGGTCATGACGTCTGCTCCTTGTTCCCGGAAGTCCCGGCTGTTCCCTCTTGCCCACCATCGGCGGAGGGCGTGGTCTCCCCCACGCCCTCCATCGCGGCCACCAGCTCGCGGTCGCTCCACCCGCTGTCGTACGAGGCGACCACCCGCCCGTGGAACAGGACGAGCACCCGGTCGCAGACCCGCAGATCGTCGAGCTCGTCGGAGACGATCACCGCCGCGCTGCCCTCGCCGGCGACCCGCCGCACCACGCCGAGCAGCGCGTCCTTGGACTTGATGTCGACGCCCGCGGTCGGCCGCAGTGCCACCAGGACCTTGGGGTCGCGGGCGAGCGCGCGGGCGACCACGACCTTCTGCTGATTGCCGCCGGACAGGCCGTTCACCAGCTGCTCGGGGCCGCGGGTCTTGATGTCGAGCGAGGCGATCATCCCGGCCGCGAACTCCCTTGTACGGGACGGCAGTACGGTCCCCCACGGTCCCAGCTGGTCGGCCACCGTGAGCGTGGCGTTCTCGGCGACGCTGCGGCCGAGCACCAGGCCCTGGCGATGGCGGTCCTCGGGGATGTAGCCGATGCCGGCGTCCAGGGCGTGCGGCACGCTGCCGGTACGGACATCGCGGCCCGCCACGTTCACGGCGCCCGAGGTGGGGCTCCGCATGCCGGCGAGCACCTCGCCGAGCGCGGTGTTGCCGCTGGCCGTGGCGCCCGCGAGGCCGACCACCTCACCGGAGCGCACAGAAAGGTCGATCGGGTCGAACTCCCCTTCCAGGGCGAGCTGTTCGGTCCGCAGCACCGTCTCGCCCACCGCATGGTCCGAGCCGTGCACGGAGACGGCATGCCACGAGGAGGCGCCGCCCTTGCCCTCCCCCGTCATCGCCTCGACCAGATCCGCCTTGGAAAGATCGGCCACCTGCTCGGTCAGCACATGGCGGGCGTCGCGGTAGACGGTGACGGTGGTGCAGAGGTCGTAGACCTCCTGGAGGTGGTGCGAGATGTAGAGGAACGCCACGCCCTGCGCCTGGAGTTCGCGCAGCTTGGCGTAGAGGCGCTGGATGCCGCGGGCGTCGAGTTGGGCCGTGGGTTCGTCGAGAATGATCAGCTTGGCGCCGAAGGACAGCGCCTTGGCGATCTCCACGAACTGCCGCTGCTCGACCGCGAGATCCTTCGCCCTGGCCGACGGGTCCACGTCCACCCCGTACGAGGCAAGCAGTTCACGTGCCTTCTGCCGCAGCCGTGACCAGCGGATATAGCGCTCCCCCGGCTCGAACCGGTTGAGAAAGAGGTTCTCGGCGACGGTCAGTTCGGGTACGACCATCGACTTCTGGTAGACGCAGGCGACCTTGGACTGCCAGGCTGCCATGTCGCCGTAATCAGGCGCCGGTTCACCGTGGAAGCGCACGGTGCCAGCGTCCGGCTTGTGCAGTCCGGTCAGTACGTTGACCAGGGTCGACTTTCCCGCGCCGTTGCGCCCGACGAGCGCGTGGGACTCGCCGGGGCGCACGGTCAGACCGACGTCGTCGAGCGCCAGGGTGGGCCCGAAGCGCTTGACGACGCCTTCCGCCCGGACGGCGGGCGGCCTTTCCAACTGCTCGGTCATGGCGGCTACTTCTTGTCCAGCTGGTTGGCCCAGAGCTTGGGGTCGTCCACGTTCTCCTTGGTCACCAGGGGCGCGGGGAGCTGGTCCTCGTACCCGTTGGGGATCTTGATGACGGTGGAGTCGTGGTCGGTGGGACCCTCCTTGGCCTTCTCGCCCGCCAGGGCCTTCTTCGCCCAGTACAGCGCGATGTTGGCGTAGAGGTCGGCCGGCTGCGAGACGGTCGCGTCGATCGTCCCCTTGCGGATGGCGTCCAGCTCCTGCGGGATGCCGTCGTTGGAGATGATCGTGATGTGGCCCTTCTCGCCCCTCGGGACCAGCCGCTTCTTCTGCTCCAGGAGCGCGAGGGTGGGCTCGAGGAACGCGCCGCCGGCCTGCATGTAGATCCCGTCGATGTCCGGGTGGGCGGCCATCGTGGTCTGCAGCTTGGCCGAGGCGACCTCGCCCTTCCATTCGGTGGCCAGCTCGAACACCTTGATGTCCGGGTAGTTCTTGTCCATGCACGCCTTGAACGCCTCGGAGCGGTCACGGCCGTTGATGGAGGCCAGGTCGCCCTGGAACTCCACGACCTTGCCCTTGCCCTTCAGCTGTTCGCCGAGGTACTTGCAGGCCTGTTCGCCGTACGCGCGGTTGTCGGCGCGCACGACCATGTAGACATCGCCCTGGTCGGGCCGGGTGTCGACGCTGATGGCCGGGATGTCCTTCTCGGCAAGGTTGTTGAGGGTCTCGGCGACCGCTCCGGTGTCCTGCGGCGCCATGATGACAGCCTTGGCGCCCTGGTCCTGGAAGGTCTGGACGTTGGCGGCGAGCTTGCCGATGTCGTTCTGCGAGTTGGTGAACGGCAGATGGCCGAGCTTCTCCGTCTTGACGCCCTTCTCCATGTACTGCTGGTAGGAGTTCCAGAAGTCGGTGTCGCTGCGTGGCAGATCGATACCGACCTTGCCGCCGCCTCCCGCGCCGTCAGTGCCGTTTGCGGAGTCCCGGTTGCAGGCCGACAGCGCGGAGACGGCTATCAGTGCGGCGGCCAGCGCCGCACTCGTCGTACGGAATCTCATGAGGTCCTCCCTGGGGTGCCAGGCCGCCAGACCGGCCCGTCGGGATAGCGGTGGGCGGCGATCGACTCGGGGTGCATCCGGGCGGAGAAGCCCGGTGCGGCGGGTGCCTGGTAGCGACCCGATGCGACGACCGCGGGGTGCGTGAAGTGCTCGTGCAGATGGTCCACGTACTCGATGACCCGGCCTTCGAGGGAGCCGGAGACCGCCACGTAGTCGAACATGGCGAGATGCTGGACGAGTTCGCACAGTCCGACCCCGCCCGCGTGCGGGCAGACCGGCACCCCGAACTTGGCGGCGAGCAGCAGGATGGCGAGGTTCTCGTTGACGCCCGCGACCCGGGCCGCGTCGATCTGGACGAAGTCGACGGCGCCGGCCTGCAGGAGCTGTTTGAACACCACGCGGTTGGCGGCGTGTTCACCGGTGGCGACCTTCACCGGCTGTCCTGCGCGTACGGCGGCGTGGCCGAGGATGTCGTCGGGGCTGGTCGGCTCCTCGATCCAGTGCGGATCGAACGGTGCGAGCGCCTCCATCCAGCGGATGGCGTCGGCCACGTCCCAGCGCTGGTTGGCGTCGACGGCGATCCGTACGGAGGGGCCGACGGCCTCGCGGGCCAGCCGCATCCGGCGCAGATCGTCGGCCAGGCTCTCGCCGACCTTCAGCTTGATCTGCTCGAACCCCTCGGCCACGGCCTCCTTGGCGAGCCGCACCAGCTTGGCGTCGTCATAGCCGAGCCAGCCGGCCGAGGTGGTGTACGCGGGATAGCCCGTGGCCCGCAGCCGATCCGCTCTTTCCCGTCTGCCGGGTGCGGCGGCGCGCAGGATGCCGAGGGCTTCGTCGGGGGTGAGGGCGTCGCTCAAGTACCGGAAGTCCACGAGGGAGACGAGCTCTTCGGGGCTCATGGCCGCGAGGAACTCCCAGACGGGCAGGCCCGCTCGCTTGGCGGCCAGGTCCCAGGCCGCGTTGACCACGGCGCCGGCCGCCATATGCATGACGCCCTTCTCGGGGCCGAGCCAGCGCAGCTGCGAATCGTGGGTGAGTTCGTGGTGCAGTGCGGCCAGATCCGCCGCGTCCCGTGGTGCCCGGCGGCCGATGAGGTACGGACGCAGGGACCGGATGGCGGCCGCCATGACGTCGTTCCCGCGGCCGATGGTGAAGCAGAACCCATGCCCCTCGGCTCCGGTGCCGGTGCGGATCACCAGATACGCGGCCGAGTAGTCGGGGTCGGGGTTCATGGCGTCGGAGCCGTCGAGCTGCCGCGAGGTCGGGAAGCGTATGTCCTCCACCTCGAAGCCGGTGACGGTCTCGCTCATGCACGCCCCCGTTACGTCGCGCCGGACATCGGATCTTTGCTGGACATCCGATGTATAGCCCTTAGAACGGGGGTCGTCCAGAGTTCTGACGCAACTTACGGGTTACAGCTCGGATGAATTCCGAGGCGGTGGTTTGGAGGCGATGTCCCCAAGACAAACTCCCCTCACCCTGACCACACCACACCAGGGCCGTGCAAGGGGGCTGCGGAAGGCCCCCGTACAAGCCGTAAGGTTGGGGCGTGCAAAGAGGAACGTCGGAAGGAGGCGCTGGGTGATCGAGCTCGAAGGGGTTCCCGAGCTGGTCGACCCGGTCATGGTGGCCGCGTTCGAGGGCTGGAACGACGCCGGCGACGCCGCCTCCACCGCGGTCGCGCACCTCGACAAGGAGTGGAAGGGCGAGGTCTTCGCCGCGCTCGACGCCGAGGACTACTACGACTTCCAGGTCAACCGCCCCACGGTCTGGCTGGACGGCGGCACCCGCAAGATCACCTGGCCGACGACCCGGCTCTCGGTGGTCCGCGTCGGCGGCCCCAAGCCGCGCGACCTGGTGATCGTCCGCGGTATCGAACCGTCCATGCGCTGGCGCTCGTTCTGCAACGAACTGCTGGGCTTCGCCCATGAGCTGGGCGTCGAACTCGTCGTCATCCTTGGCGCGTTGCTCGGCGACACCCCGCACACGCGGCCGGTGCCGGTCAGCGGTGTGACCTCGGACGCGGACCTGGCCCGCTCGATGAACCTGGAGGAGACCCGGTACGAGGGTCCCACCGGCATCGTCGGCGTCCTTCAGGAGGCCTGCACGCACGCAGGCGTTCCCGCGGTCTCGCTGTGGGCGGCCGTTCCGCACTATGTGTCGCAGCCGCCGAACCCCAAGGCCACGCTGGCGCTGCTCAACCGCCTCGAGGACCTGATCGACCTCAGGATCCCGCTCGGTGAACTGCCCGAGGACGCCCGCGCCTGGCAGCTCGGCGTGGACCAGCTGGCCGCGGAGGACAGCGAGGTCGCCGAATACGTACAGACGCTGGAGGAGGCCCGGGACACCGCCGAGCTTCCCGAGGCGTCCGGTGAGGCGATCGCGCGGGAGTTCGAGCGGTATCTGCGGCGGCGAGACGGCGGTCCCGGGCATGCGACCGAGGGCGGCGAGGGCCAGTTCCTGCGGGACAGGGACACCCCGCACGACCGCACCAAGCCGCCCTACCCGCCGGCGGACCCGGGGCCGCGGCCCGGCGAGAAAGCCGAGGAGGACGACACCGAGGAAGCCGGCGGCGAGGACGCGTCGGACTGATCTCGGAGTCCCGCGGCCGAGCTCTCGGGGATACGGCTGAGCTCACAGGCATACGTACGGGGCGGCACCTGATGGGTGCCGCCCCGTCCTGCTGGTCCACCGGGTCCGTATGCGCCGCGCTCAGACCTGGTCGATCGCGACCGCGTCGTACGTCGTGTCAGGGCCGGGCTCCGGCACGTCGAAGCGCGCGTTGGGCAGATAGATCCGGTTGCCCCAGGCCGCCGCCGTCGTGGGGATGCGGAACCGCTCCGGATCCGTGATGCGGGCGATCGCCCGGCCGCGCGTGCCCGCCTTGTCCAGGGTGAACACATCGACGGCGTTCTGCTGTTGCTGCACGCAGTAGAGCGTGCGGCCGAGCAGCAGCAGTCCGTCGCCGTTGGGAATCTTGGCGCCGCCGAGATCGACGGCCGCCGCACGGCCGGTACGCGGGTCCACGCGCATCAAAGTGCCGCCGTCCGCAAAGGCGTTCACCACGAGCAGGGCCGATCCGTCCGGGGTGCGCTCGATGCCGTTGGCCGTGAAGTCCGGACCCTGCACCCAGTCACCGGAGAGCGGCACGGTCGTCACCGCGCCGGGCCGCTGCTGCCGGTCGAGGGCGAGACGGTAGAGCTGCGGCTTGAAAGAGTCGGTGAACCAGGCGGCGCCCGGCGTGGGGATGACGTCGTTGACGAAGATGCCGTCCACGGTGGCGAGCGTGCGCAGCGCGCCGGTGCGCGGGTCGGCGATCCGCAGTTCGCTGCTGGGGCCGCCGCACAGGAGCAGATCACCGCTGTCGAGGATCTTCAGGCCGATGGTGGGGTGGTCCGCGCCCTGGCCTCGCACGACGGTCCGGCCGCGCCCCGTGGCCAGGTCCACGCGGTAGACGCCGCCGTGGGCGATGGAGCCGAAGTACGCGTGCGGACTGCGGCCGATGGTGACGCCCTCGGGCTGGAAACCGTTCGGCAGCGGGAACTGCCGGGGCCACGCGGCCTTGTCACGGGTTTCGGCCGCCTGCGCCGTGGAGCCGAGACCTCCGAGGAGTGCCGCGCCACCGAGCGCCGCCCCCGCACCGAGCAGTCCCCGACGTGCTAACGGACGGCCCGGTCTGTTGCTGAATGCCATTGCGCATCCTCTCGTGGAGAAGTCGCCAGAAACGGTCAACAGTCGCTCATACCCCATCACATGACGACTGTCGCCGCAGGGTTTGGCCGAATTGGGGCGTGACATCGGATTCAAGACGAATTGCAGGGGGTTCCCCATTCAACTTGATTTCAAACGCAGTTGGGACGACAGGGGGTGGACGGATCCGCGCAGCGGTAGCAGGGTGGGCCCCGGAGAACCGCGGAGCAGCACCCGACGTACGCAGCAGGACTCGTCCGAGGGGAGCGCACAGCGATGACCGACCAGGTACAGCCGCCGCAGGGACCGGGCAGCACGGGCCCAGGACCCGACGGAGCGGGATTCACCTATCGAGGCGCCGAGCAGGAACTGATCGTGGTCGCACGGCCCGAGGCCCGGCTGCGGGCCGAAGGGACCTCGGTGCGCTCGGCGGCCGGTGCCGACATATCCGCCCTCAACATGTTCCTCAGCGATGAACAGCTGGCGCTGGAGCCGCTGTTCGGCAACGAAGAGCGCATCCAGGCCGCCGTTCCCCCGCAGCAGGTCCAGGAGCCGGGCCCCGATCTCACCCTGTTCTACCGGGTGCGCGGCGGCCGCGAACGGGCCCAGGAGCTGCGGTCACGGATGGCCGCGCTGCCCGAGATCGATACGGCGTACGTCAAGCCCGGCGCCGTACCGGCGACGCTCGGGCCCGTACGGCAGACCACCGAGGAGAATCAGCGCCTCAAGGAAGGCGCCCCCGAGACACCGGACTTCACCTCGCGCCAGGGGTATCTGCGTCCGGCCCCCGAGGGCATCGACGCCCACTGGGCCTGGCAGCGGCCCGGCGGCAGCGGCGAGGGCGTCACGATCATCGATGTCGAAGGCGCCTGGCAGCTCGGCCATGAAGACCTGTCGGCGAAACTCGCCGGCGTCGTAGTAGGCACCCCCGTGCAGGACATCGCCTGGCGCAACCACGGCACCGCGGTGCTCGGCGTCCTCGGCGGCGACCGCAACCGGCGCGGGATCACCGGGATCGTGCCCGAGGCCGTGACCGCGGCCGCGTCCTTCCAGGGCATCGGTTCCGCCGCGGCCATCCACGCGGCGGCCGAGAAGCTCACGCACGGCGATATCGTCCTGATCGAACTGCACCGCCCGGGACCGCAGTTCGACTACGAGACACGCGACGACCAGCGCGGCTACATCCCGCTCGAATGGTGGCCGGACGACTATGCGGCGATCCGCTGGGCCACCGCCAAGGGCGTCATCGTGGTCGAGGCCGCGGGCAACGGCGCCGAGTCGCTCGACGACGCGGTGTACGAGCGCAGGCCGGACGAGTTCCCCGAGTGGTGGCGCAACCCCTTCAACCCGTCCAACCAGCCCTCCGGCGCGGTCCTGGCCGGCGCGGGCGCACCGCCGCCCGGCACCCACGGCCGCGATCACGGACCCGACCGTTCCCGTCTGGCGTTCTCCAACTACGGTGCGCGCGTGGACGCCCAGGGCTGGGGGCGCGAGACCACCACGACCGGCGGCTCGTGGAACCGGCCCGGTGACCTGCAGGGCGGTGCCGAGGAAATCGCCTGGTACACCGACACGTTCTCCGGCACCTCTTCGGCCTCCCCGGTGGTGACCGGAGCGCTCGCCTCGCTGCAGGGCATGCTGAAGGCCTCCGGGTCGGCGCCCATGTCCCCGCAGCAGGCGCGTGAGGTGCTGCGCGCCTCGGGCACACCCCAGCAGGACGCGCCCGGCCGCCCCGCATCCCAGCGCATCGGCAACCGGCCCGACATCAAGGCGGCGCTGACCCGGCTGCTCCCGTCGGCGATCGGCTCGGGCCAGGCCGAGCGGTACTGGGACGAACTGGTCCCCTATCCCCGTGAACTCCCGCCCCGGCTCCGGCTGTTCGTGGCCGGCGCCTGGCGCAACCTCAACCATCCGGCGCCGGAGGTCCGCCAGGCGGTGCACTCCGCCTTCGCCGGCGGCCGGCCGGACATCCGTGTCTGGTACGCGGACGACGAGATCGTGGGCCTGGTCGTCACCGGCTGAGACCGCGCGATCCCCGTACGACGGCATCCATCGACGACATCCATCGATCACAGCACTCCATCACCGAGGGAAGGTGGCACGCGCATGAGCACCACCCCGCAGATGAGTCAGCAAGGTCAGTTCGGACAGCAGCAGGTTCCGCAGCAACAACAGCAGCAGCAGTTCCCGCAGCAGCAGGACCAGCAGGGTTACGGCCAGCAGGGCTTCGGCCAGCAGTCGTCCCCGTACGAGCAGCAGCCCCAACAGGGCCTCGGTCAGCAGGGCTTCAGCCAGCAGCCCCAGCAGGGTTACGGCCAGGGGCAGTTCGGCCCCCAGCCGTACGGACAGCAGCAGTCCGGGCAGCAGCAGGGACCCAGCACCGCGCCCCCGCAGCAGCAGAGCCAGCAGAGCTTCGGCCAGCAGTCGTCCCCGTACGGGCAGTCCGGCCAGCAGCAGCTGCCTCCGCAGCTGCAGCAGCAGCTCCAGCAGCTCGGCCGGCAGCCGAACATCCAGCAGATGCTCCAGCAGATGGGGCAGCAGATGGGCCAGACCGGTCAGATCGGGGCGCAGGCGATCCAGAGCGGCGTCGCCACCCGCTACTGGGATGTCGTGGACGCGCTTCCCGGCCAGCCGCCGATCCTGTTCCTCCTGGTCGACAACGTCTGGCGTGAGCTGCACAACCCCAGCCAGGTGATCCAGGACGTGGTGCAGCGCGCGTTCATCGCGGGCCACCAGGTGCTCGGCTTCTTCGACAGCCAGTCGCCGAACCAGATCCAGGCGATCGTGGTCAACAAGTAGGCCGCGTATGCGCAGAGGTGCAGGGCGGGAAGCGCTTCCCGCCCTGCACCGCGTCGTATCGCCCTGCGGGCGTCAGGCGCAGTGGAACCTGGCCGCCGCCCAGTCCCCGTGATCACCGCTCTTGGAGCCGTTCGTGTCCGTGATCCGCAGATGGACATGGCGTGCGCCGTCCAGGTCCACGTCCACCGGCACGGTCGCCGACGCCCCGGTCACCTCGGGCGAGGTCCACAGGACCTTGCCGTCGGCCTCGACCGAGAAGGCCACCTCTCCATAGCCGTTGATCTCGTCGTCGATGCCGACGTCGGCGGTCAGCTTGGAGCAGCGGCCGCCGAGATAGACCTCGATGTCCGAGTCGGCGTGCCCGCCGATGCCCTTCTCGTACGTGGTCCCGGCGAGCGTCAGCGCCCGGCCGTCCTCGGCGCCGGATTCGCCGTTGCTGCGGTCGCGTTCCGGCGGGCCCCAGCCGTTGGTGGACTTCAGCCACGGCAGATCGCTCGCCCAGGCGTCGGCGGTCGGCGGCGGGGGCATCACGGCCACGGCGAACCGCTGGACGGAGGTGCGGTCCTGGCCCGCCGCCCGGTAGCGGGCGGTGGCGGTCAGCGAGGCCTCGCCGGGCCGCGCGTCCTTGTCCGGGGTGACGGCCACCTCGACCCGGCGGGTCGTGCCGGCGGGAATGCGGTCGACGACCGGTGCGGAGGTCACCTGCCAGCCCTCTGGCGCCTCGACGCCCACCTGGACGCCGGTCGCGTCCCGGCTGCCCGCCGTGACGTCGACGGACACCTTTCCGGCCACCCCGGCACCCAACTCCTGTGCCACAGGCGCCGAAAGCGCGGCCTGTGCGCCGGGCACCGCACCGCCGACCGCGCTGGTGTCCTCGAGTTCGAGCTCGAAGGCCCGGTCGGTCCGCAGCTTCGCGGTCTTGACCTGGACCACGCCACCGCGGTCGTCCCGGTCGTACCACCAGCCCTCCGCCGCCGCGTCGAACGCGGCCTTCGACGCCAGCCGCGGCAGCCCCCGGTCGTCGAGCTCCACGCGGCTCGGCGCGTCCCCGGTGTGCGCGGTGAAGCGGTACGGGCGGCTGCGCTGCTTTCCGCTGAACTCGCCCTCGCTCGCCCCGATCCGGACGGACACGTCACCGGCGCCCTGGCGCGGCGCGTCGACGTCCGCGCGCTGGGTGGCGTACTTGCCGGCGCGGTGTTCCCGCGTCACGCCGTCGTCCTCGTACAGCGTGAAGGAGGACCTGCCCTGCGGATAGACATCCCAGGCGAGCGGCGACTCGGCCGTGCGGTCCTGGTACGAGCGGATTCCGGGCCACATCGGAACCGAGGCCCCCGCCCGTACGAACAGGGGCAGCGTGTCGAGCGGCGCACTGTAGCCGTCCAGAGTGACCGGGCCCTGGTACACGCGCCCGCTCCAGTAGTCGATCCACGTGCCCTTCGGCAGATAGATCCCGTCGCGCGCGGTGGAGTCCTGGTACACGGGTGCGACGAGGAAGTCCTCACCGGTCAGGAACTCGTACTTGGCCGCGTCCGTGCCGGCCTGCGGATCCCCCGGGTACTCCAGCGCGAGCGGCCGCACCGGACCCACGCCGGTCTTCGTGGCCTCGTGCGCGTACGAGTACATGTAGGGCAGCAAGGACTCCTTGAGCTTGAGGTACTTGCGGTTGATGGAGGTGTACGGCTCCCCGTACCGGAAGGGCTGCTTGTCGCTGGCCGCCCAGCCGTTCATCGTCATGAGGGCCGGCAGGAAGGCCTTCCACTGCAGATCACGGGTGTACGTCTTGGGGCTCCCACCGAAGATGCCGTCCACGTCACCTGTGGTGTAGGCGAGGCCCGACATGGTGGCACCGGCGTACGTCGGGATCTGGAAGCGGATGTTCTCCCAGCTGCCCGACTGGTCGCCGGACCACTGCACCCCGCAGCGCTGCGCGCCCGCCCAGCTCTCGGGCGCCCAGGTGAAGCCGCGGGCATCGCTGTGGTCCTCGATCCCCTGGTACGCGTCCTTGCAGCCGTCGAGGGCGAACTTGTAGCCCTCGCCCACCCAGGCGACATCCAGCTTGGCCACCCGCTGTCCGGCCTTCACCTGGCCGGCGAGCTGGTCGATGCCGTCCTCGGTCCACAGACCGAGCTGCATCTTGCGGTCCTGGAGGCCCTTGGCGGTCTCGGCGAGGTTCTCGTAGCCGCAGCCGTAGCCGTCGTTGACGAGCATCCAGCCGTTCGGCATGTCGTGCTCGAGATAGCCGTCGGCCACCTTCAGGGCGTCGAGGGTGTGCCGTTCGCCGCGGTTGGCGTTGTGCAGATAGCAGTCGGCGTCGCCGATCTCCAGACCGTAGAGGGGCGGCAGGAACGGCTTCCCGGTCAGCCGGGTGTAGGCGCCGATGACGTCCTTCGCGCTGTCGGCGCCTTCGCCGGTGAAGTAGTAGGCATCGAAGCGCTGTTCCTTCGCCGAGGCCGTCACGGGGTCGGCGAAGGAGTACGTGTTCGGGGCGTACGTATTGCGGTAGACGCCGTACCCCGACGAAGACAGGTAGAACGGCACGGAGTTGGGGTGGCCCCCGTCGTCCCAGTTGTAGTCGACGCCGACTTCGACGGTCTTGCCGCGGTGCGAGGTGTTGCCGCGGCCGTTCTGCATTCCGGCGCCGTAGTACTGCTCGTCGGCGCCGCGCGCGAGGCTCTGCGTGGTGCGCTCGCCGTTCCAGGTGAGGCCCTTGGTCTCGGCCCAGATCCGACTGCCGTCGGCCCGGTGCAGGGCGAAGCGCAGGGGCTTCTTGTAGGCGCGCAAGGTGACGTGGGACGTGGAGAGCTCGTAGCGGTCGCCCCTGTCGCGCCACTTGGTGGCGGGCGGGGTGCCCTGCGGCAGGACGATGTCGGTGCCGGTGGGGTCGGTGAACTTCCCGTCCGGCGCGAGTTCGATACGGAAGGTCTCGGCCGTCACGAAGGAGACACGGACCTCGGCGGCTCCCGCCGCCAGGTGGTAGACGGACCCGTCGGCCTCGAAGCCGGTGATGTCGCCGACGATGGTGTCCGCGGGCTCGGCCTGCGCGGCCTGCCCGCCGCCGGGTCCGGCGAGCACCGCGGACAACCCCAACAGGGCGGCAACTGCCGTTGCCCTGAACCACTTTGGAGATCTCATGGCGCGTGTGTAGCAGCTGCGCACAGGCGCCACCATGGACGGAGAAAGGCCGCTTCTGGACTTTCCGAAGCGGCCTTCCTCGTGGATCTGCGGTTCTTGGTACTGCCTAGAGAGCCACGCCCAACAGCGCGTCGACAGCCCGCGATACGAGCCCCGGCGCCCCCTCGTCCGTACCGCCCACCGAGCTCTGCAGCTCGGCCCAGCGGTCCACGGCCTCGAGCGCGGAAGGCGCGTCGAGGTCGTTCGACAGGGCCTCGCGGATCTCCTCGACGAGGGCCTCGGCGGCCGGTCCGTCGGGACGCGAGACGGCGGCGCGCCAGCGGCCGAGGCGGGCCACGGCGTCGGCGAGCACCTGGTCGGTCCACTCCCAGTCGGCCCGGTAGTGGTGCGAGAGCAGCGCGAGCCGGATCGCCGCGGGGTCCACACCGTCGCGGCGCAGCGTGCTGACGAAGACGAGATTGCCCTTGGACTTGGACATCTTCGCGCCGTTCAGGCCGACCATGCCGGCGTGGACGTACGCCTTGGCCATGGGGAACTCGCCGGTCAGCACCTGTGCGTGCGAGGCGCCCATCTCGTGGTGCGGGAAGGCCAGGTCGGAGCCGCCGCCCTGGACGTCGAAGCCCATGCCGAGGTGGTCGAGGGCGATGGCCACGCACTCGATGTGCCAGCCGGGCCGTCCGGCGCCGAGCGAGCCGCCGTCCCAGCTCGGTTCGTTCTCGCGGGCGGCCATCCACAGCATCGGGTCGAGCGGGTTCTTCTTGCCGGGCCGCTCGGGGTCGCCGCCGCGTTCGGCGGAGAGCAGCTTCATGGCGGCGGCGTCGAGGTTCGAGACCTTGCCGAAGTTCTTGTCGGAGTCGACCGAGAAGTAGATGTCGCCTTCGAGCTCATAGGCCGCGCCCATGTCCCGCAGCCGCTCCACGAGCGGAACGATGCCGGGTATGGCCTCGACCGCGCCGATGTAGTGCTGCGGCGGGAGCATCCGCAGCGCGGTCATGTCCTCGCGGAACAGCGCCGTCTCGCGCTCCGCGAGCCCGACCCAGTCCTCGCCGTCGCGGATCGCGCGCTCGAGCAGCGGGTCGTCGACGTCCGTGACGTTCTGTACGTAGATGACCTGCCGCTTCGTGTCGAGCCACACGCGCTGAACGAGGTCGAACGCGTTGTAAGTCGCCGCGTGACCCATGTGGGTCGCGTCGTACGGCGTGATGCCGCAGACGTAGATACGGGCGACGGGACCGGGGTCGAGGGGGATGAGCCCACCGGTCGCGGTGTCGTGAATCCTGAGGTCGCGGCCCTTGGCGGGCAGGGCGGGGACCTCGGAAGCGGGCCAGGCATGCATTCCTTGAGCGTAACCGGAGGGGTGTTCCCTGTCCGAACCGGTCCTCGATCTTGACCGGATCCGCGGTCTTGCGCTTTCGGGGACTTGGCCCCCGGACTCCCCGCATCCGAACTTCGTTCGGATCTACTCAAGCGCCGCAGGGGCTGAAAGATCGCCTCAAACGCCGGCGGGGCTGGGTTTGCGGACGGGCTGGGTTTGCCCGGCGGGGCTGGGTTTGCGGGAACGGCTGGGTTTGCCGCAGGGCTAGATCGGCGGCCAAGGGATGGCCGGCCACTCGCCCTGCGGGACCGGGTGTACGCCCGAGCGCAGCAGGGTCCGGACCCGGGACCGGGTCGCGTCGATCTCGGGCGGGGTCAGGAGCTCGCCCAGGCGTCCGGCCAGCGGGCCGTCGGGAGCGAGCGAGGACGCGAGGCCGGTCAGAACGGTCAGCGCCCACGAGGGCAGCGGCTCCCCCGCCCACCCCCACAGCAGCGTCCGCAGCTTGTTCTCGGTGTGGAACGTGACCCCGTGGTCGATTCCGTACAGGTGCCCCTCGGGCGCGGCCAGGAGGTGCCCGCCCTTGCGGTCCGCGTTGTTGATCACCGCGTCCAGGACCGCGAGCCGCCGCAGCCGCTCGTCGTCCGCGTGCACCAGCAGCGCCTGGCGCCCCTCGCCGACCTCGGCGAAGGCCACCGCCTTCCAGCCCTCGCCCGGCTCCTCGGCGTCCAGGAGCGCGAGCAGCTCGGGCCCGGGCTCCTGCGGGGCGTCGATCCACAGCTGGCACATGCCCGTGCCGTAGGGGCCCTCGCGCAGCACGGTCGGCGGCACAAGGCCCCAGCCGGTCGCCTCGGAGACCTCGTACGCGGCGACCTCGCGCTCGGCGAGCGTGCCGTCCGGGAAGTCCCACAGGGGGCGCTCGCCCGCGACCGGCTTGTAGACGCACGCGGCCGACTCGCCCTCGTACGACAGATCGCAGAGGAGCACCGCGTTGGACGCCTCACGGATCCGGCCGCGCACGGTCAGCTCGCCGTGGGTGAGGAGCTCGGCGGAAAGCTTGGAGGAGCTCACGCCCCGCGGCGGTATCCGTTCTGGCGCGGACATACGTGTCCTTCCGGATCGAGCGGCAAAGAGCACAGCGGGCACGGCGGGCGGCCCGCGTTCACCACGTCCAGGGCGCGCTTGGCGAAGGCCCGCGCCTGCGCACCGCTGAGGCGGACCCGCAGCATCGGCGGGCCGTTCTCCTCGTCCTGGAGCAGCTGTTCCTCGGCGGCGGCGAGATCGTCCTCGCTCTCGGCGTCCAGCTCGACCAGGGCCTGCGCCTCGACGATCATGCGCTCCGCGTCACCGTCCCAGGCCAGCGCCATGGTGCCGACCCGGAACTCCTCCTCGACAGGAGCGTCGAGCGGCGCGGTGTCGGGGTTCTCGGAGGGGGCGACCGCCGGGACCGGGGCGCTGCCGCCGCTGCGCCGTACGACCTCGTCGAGCAGCTCGTCCATCCGCTCGGCCAGCGCCGCCACCTGGGTCTTCTCCAGCGCCACGCTGGTCACCCGGCCGCCGGCCGAGGCCTGCAGGAAGAACGTACGGCGTCCGGGCAGACCCACCGTGCCGGCCACGAAGCGCTCCGGCGGGTCGTACAGGAACACCTGACGGGTCACGGACTCTGCCTCTCCCTGCGATCGGCGTCTACGGAAACGGAAACGGAAGCTTGTACGCGGAACGGTGCCACCCTACTGCGGCCGACGATCACGGTGCGCCCGCATCTCCCCCCACTGTGGCGTCCGACTGCTCGGGCCCGGAAGGCGCGGCGGGCGGCGCCAGGGAGCTCAAGTCCCCGGTGTCTCCCAGGCGTACGAGAAAAGGCCGCAGCCGCGTGTAGCGGATCACGGTCACCGAGCAGGGCTCCACGGAGATGCGCTGGAACAGGTCCAGATGGAGGCCGAGTGCGTCCGCCACAAGGGACTTGATGATGTCGCCGTGCGAGCACATCAGATACGCGGCCTGCGGTCCGAAGTCCCGTTCCACCCGCGCATTCCATTCCCGTACCGCCTCCGCGGCCCGGTGCTGCATCTCGCGCATGGATTCACCGCCCGGGAAGGCGGCGGCGGTCGGATGCTGCTGCACGACCTCCATCAGCGGCTCACCGGCGAGCTCGGCCAGCTTGCGCCCGGACCAGTCCCCGTAGTCGCACTCGACGATCCGCTCGTCCTCGTGGAGTTCGAGCCCGTCCCGTACGGAGAGCAGCGGCGCGACCGTCTCCCGGCACCGCTGGAGCGGACTGGTCACGGCCAGTGCGAGCGGCACCCCGTCCAGCCGCCCGGGCAGCCCGCCGGCCTGCTCCCTGCCCCGCTCGTCGAGCGCGATCCCGGGCATCCGCCCGGCGAGCAGCCCCTCGGTATTGGCGGTGGACCGTCCGTGACGCACGAGAATCAAGGTGGGCATGCGGCCAGGGTAGGCGCCCGAAAGCGCCGCACAGAATGCATGCTCCGCCGTATCCAGGAAAGATGCCCACCGTGATCGTGGACTGCGCCATCTACCGGGAAGGCCGCCGGACCAAGGGCCCGGAGGACTTCTCCGATGCCCTGGACGAGGCGCGCGCGAGCGGGGACGCCTTTCTCTGGCTGGGGATGCACGAGCCGACCGAGGAGGAGTTCGCCCTCGTCAGCTCCGAGTTCGGGCTGCATCCGCTGGCCGTGGAGGACGCGCTCAAGGCCCATCAGCGGCCCAAGCTCGAGGTGTACGACGATTCGCTGTTCGTGGTGCTCAAGCCCATCGCGTACGACGTCCGGCGGGACGAAGTGACCTCCGAGGAGCTGATGCTCTTCGTCGGCGACTCCTTCGTGGTGACCGTGCGGCACGGCGAGAGCGCGCCGCTCGGGGTCGTGCGCAGCCGGCTCGAAGAACAGCCCGAGGTGTTGCAGCACGGGCCCACCGCCGTGCTCTACGCGGTGAGCGACGCCGTCGTGGACCACTACCTGGACGTGGCCGGCGAGCTGCATCTGGACCTGGAGACCCTGGAGGAGGAGGTCTTCGCGCCCGGCACCACCGACACCAGGACGCTCGCCGCGCGGATCTACAACTTCAAGCGGCAGATCCTCGAATTCCGCCGGGCCACCGTGCCGTTGACGACTCCGATGCTGCGGCTCACGGGCGCGGGCGTGCCGTTCGTGGACGAGCACTCGCGGCTGTTCTTCCGCGATGTGAACGACCATCTGACGCGCGCCAACGAGGGCGTGGAGTCGCTCGACCGGCTGTGTTCGGACATCCTCTCCGCGCATCTGGCGCAGACAGGCGTGCGGCAGAACGACGACATGCGCAAGATCTCCGCCTGGGCCGCCATGGCCGCGGTGCCGACCATGGTCGCCGGTGTCTACGGCATGAACTTCACGCACATGCCGGAGCTCGACCAGTGGTGGGGCTACCCGGGCGCCGTACTGGTGATGGCGGGGGCGGTGTACGGCCTGTACCGCACCTTCAAGCGGCGCGGCTGGCTGTGAACCGCCCCCGGGTCAGGCGAATTCGGGGGCCGAGGCCGCGGGACCGCCGAGCGCGTCGCGCCGCTCGGGCATCTTGAGGGACACCATCCGCCGCCAGCCGCCGGCCCGTTCGTACGCGTAAACGGCGTGGATGCCCGCGGCGAGCGTCCCGGCCTTGGCCTTGGGCCAGCCGAGGATGCAGCCCATGTGGTCCATGACGGCGAGGCTCACATCGCGGTAGATGCGGATCTCGGCCTGGGCGCACTCGCGCAGGATCCGCTGGATGTCACGGCCGTGGCCGGCGTACGCGAAGCGCAGCAACTCCTCGTGGCAGTACGCGAGATGGTTGTCCTCGTCCTTGGAGATCATCTTGACGGCGCGGCCGATGTCGGGGTGGTCGCCGAAGTACTTGCGCAGCATGTCCATCTGCTCGGAGGCGCGCTGCTCGGTGACCCTGCTGTGCGCGAGATACGTGATGATGTCCTGCTCGCCGAGCGGCGTCTCGCCCTTGAGCTGCTCGTGCGCGAGCCCGATGCCGTTCTTCTCGAGCAGCATCGTGTAGTCGGTCTCGTGCGGGATCTCGCACGGTTCGAGGCCGCGTTTCTTCAGCAGGGCGTTGAAGATCCGCCCGTGCTTGTCCTCGTCCGCGCCATGCCGGGTGATCTTGGGCGCGAGCTCGCACTGGCTCTCCGGCACGAGCGCCGCGATGCGTGCGTTCTCCCAGCCGCCCTGGGACTCCCCGCTCGCCGCGATGGAACAGAACAGCCGGAAGGACTCGTCGTTGTCGAGGATCTCCGTGAACAGGCTCTTGGCCGAAAGCATGACTGCCACCTCCGTGCAGCGATCTGCAGGGTTCCGCAAAGAACGAGTCAAATGCGGTGAGAGGTGCCAGGCAACAGTTGTGTCGGACAACTGCGCTGAAAGACGTATTCCGGTTCGCTTGCGGTTTGCATCCATCTGGCGGTGGACAGCGCCGTAACCGTCCCGTCTCTGGCGCGTTGTTCTCCGTGACGGCCGTGGCGGGGAAGACCCCCCGAGCCCCCACCACGGCCGCAGAAATTCTTTCGCGTGCGTTACGCCAGACCGGCGCGCTCCACCGCTTCCACACCGGCCCGCAGCGCCGCAAGCCGCTCGTCGAGCGTGAAGCCCGCGGGAGCCAGCGTCAGCGTCGTCACCCCGGCCGCGGCATAGGCCTGCATGCGGTCGGCGATCCGGTCCACGGAACCGAGCAGCGCGGTCGAGTCGATCAGCTGCTGCGGTACGGCGGCCGCGGCGCCCTCCTTGTCGCCGGACAGGTACTTGTCCTGGATCTCGGCGGCTTCCTTCTCGTACCCCATGCGCTGGGCGAGCTGGTTGTAGAAGTTCCGCTTGCGGCTGCCCATGCCACCCACATACAGCGCGGTGTACGGACGGAAGGTGTCGGCGAGCGCGCTGACGGTGCTGTCGTCGCCGAGCGCGAGCGGCAGCGTCGGGCAGACGTCGAAGCCGTCCATCGTCAGGCCCGCCTTCTGGCGGCCGGCCCGGATGTACTGGAGCGCGGTGTCCTCGATGTGCTCGGCGGACGGGAAGATCAGCAGGGCGCCCTCGGCGATCTCGCCGGTCTGCTCCAGGTTCTTCGGGCCGATCGCCGCGATGTAGACCGGGATGTGCTCACGCGCGGGGTGCACGGTCAGCTTGATCGGCTTGCCCGGGCCGCCGGGCAGCGGCAGCGTCCAGTGCTCGCCCTCGTAACTGAGGCGCTCGCGGCTCATCGCCTTGCGGACGATCTCCACGTATTCGCGGGTACGGGCCAACGGCTTGTCGAACTTGACGCCGTACCAGCCCTCGGAGACCTGCGGGCCCGAGACGCCGAGGCCGAGGCGGAAGCGGCCGCCGGACAGCGAGTCGAGGGTCGCTGCCGTCATCGCTGTCATCGCGGGCTGACGGGCCGGGATCTGGAAGATGGCGGAGCCGATGTCGATCCGTTCGGTCTGCGCCGCGACCCAGGACAGGACCGTCGCCGCGTCCGAGCCGTAGGCCTCGGCGGCCCAGCAGACCGAGTAGCCGAGCTTGTCGGCCTCCCTGGCGACGGCCAGGTTGTCCGCGTCCATTCCGGCGCCCCAGTAGCCCAGGTTGATCCCGAGTCGCATCGGCCGCACCCCTTACTGATCAGTAACAGACTGTGTGGTCGGGAGCCTAGCGGGTGGGGGCGGATTGCGGCAGGGGCCATGGGCAGCGGGGGCGCGGCAAGGCTGGGTCCGGGCTGTCCACAAGGGCGCGGTACGGCTGGGACCCTGGTTATCCACAGGCCCCCACGGGACGGTCTTCGGCCAGTAATCTCAGCGCCCATGGAGCAGAGGCATCTCGGCCGTACCGGCCTGCGCGTATCCCGGATCGGGCTCGGCACCCTCACATGGGGCCGTGACAGCGACGAGCATGACGCCGCCGACCTGTTGAAGGTCTTCTGGGAGGCGGGCGGCACGCTCGTCGACACCGCGGATGTGTACGGGGACGGGGATGCCGAGTACGTGCTCGGGCGGCTGATCGAGGGCCTCGTGCCGCGCCGCGATCTGGTGATCGCGACCAAGGCCGGCAGCGTGCCCGATCCGGACCGGCGCTTCGACGGTTCGCGCGGCCATCTGCTCGCCGCGCTCGACGCCTCGCTGCAGCGGCTCGGCACGGACTATGTGGACGTCTGGCAGGTGCACGCCTTCGATCCGGAGACCCCGCTCGAGGAGACGCTGCAGGCGCTGGACATAGCGGTGGCGAGCGGACGTGCGCGCTATGCGGGGGTGTCCAACTTCAGCGGCTGGCAGCTGGCGAAGGCCGCGACCTGGCAGCTGGCGGTGCCGGGGGTGCGTACCCGCCTGGCCAGCACGCAGATGGAGTACTCGCTGCTGCAACGGGGCATCGAGCGCGAGGTGCTGCCGGCCGCGCTCGACCTGGGCGTCGGGCTGCTGCCCTCGTCACCGCTCGGGCGCGGAGTGCTGACCGGGAAGTACCGGCATTCGACGCCGGCCGATTCGCGGGGCGCGTCCGATCACATGGCGCCCTTCGTCGCGCCGTATCTCGACGAGGCCGCCTCGCGGATCGTGGATGCGGTGGCCACGGCGGCCGACGGGCTTGCCGCGACACCGCTCCAGGTGGCGCTCGCATGGGTGCGCGACAGACCCGGAGTGACCGCGCCGATCGTGGGGGCGCGCACGGCGCAGCAGCTCACCGCCGCATTGTCAGTGGAGGCCCTTAGTCTTCCTGACGAGATCTGCCAGGCGCTCGACGATGTGTCGGCGCCCGTGCACCGCTATCCCGATCAGGACTGGAGCACGCTGTGAGTACGGAGTCCGCCGCCGCGGAGGAACCGCGGACCGACGAGGAGCCGCGGACCGGTGAGGAGCCGGAGACCGAGGGCGCCGCGGGCGTGGAGGGTGCTTCGGACGTGGAAAGCGCTTCGGACGCCGCCGGCTCGGAGGTGTCCGGTGACGCGGAGGTGTCCGGTGACGCAGACGTGTCCGGAGACGCGGAGGCGGCTGACGGGGGCGTTGCCTCGGAGGCGTCGACGGAGGCCGCCGCTGACGGGCCGTCGGAGGCCGAGGCCGAGTTGGCGGCGCAGCGTGAGCTTCGGGAGCGCATCGAGAAGCGCAAGGCCGAGAAGGAAGGCCCGATTCGCGCGGGCGGCAAGCTGAGCGGTACCGCCGCGGAGCTGCTCGCGGCCGTGCGGGCGGTGGAGAGCGGCGAGAAGCCGGTGACCCGCACCTTCAGCGAGCCGCCCGCGCAGCGCCGTCCGGCCGCCGAGCAGCCCAGACCCGCACCCGCGGTACCCGCAGCGGCCAGGGCTCCCCAGGTCGAGGAGGTCACGGCGGTACGGACCGTGCTGGCCGAGGGCGGTGCCCCCGAGTCCCTCGCCGAACGGGCGACCGCGGTGCTCGGGGAAGGCGCCGAGCACCAACTGCGTCAGGACCCCTGGCAGTTGCTGCGGGTCGGCGGAGTCCGCCCGGACCACGCCGACGGATTCGCCCGCGCTCTGCTCGGCGACGACTGCCGCCCCGACGATGAACGCAGGGGCCGCGCCCTGACCGGGTGGCTCCTGGAGCAGGCCGCGGTCGCCGGGCACACCGCGCTCGACGCCGGCCCGCTCAAGTCGGCGCTTGCCCAGCGCGCCGTCCCCGACCCGGATGCCGCGGTCGAGCTGGCCGTGGCGGAGGGTGAAGTCCTGGTCTTCCAGGACGCCTTGGACGAGGGCGCGCCGGGGGCTCAGGAACCCGGGTCTCCGCAGCAGGACGAGGACGAGGAGCCGGTCGAGCGTCCGGTACGGGTGCTGTTCGGGCTCGAACGGTACGCGTTGGCCGAGGAGAGCCTCGCCGATGCGCTGGCCCGTGTGGTGAACTCGCTGGCCAAGGAAGAGGGTTCGGGCCTCGCCGACTGGGAGAGTGCCGCTTCGTCCGTACGGGGATCGGCGGCCGAGCTGATCCGGGCCGTGGCCGGGCACGGTCTGGTGCTGCACACCGGCGGCGAAGCCGCACGCGCCGAAGCCGCGGCTCTCGTGAGCGCCGCAAGCGAACTGGGCCTGCGGGCCTGCGCGGCGGCCCACACCACGGACGGGCGCCGCCGCCTGGCCGGGACGCCGCCCGACGCCGCGGTCACCGTGGCGGGACTGCTGTCCGGCGCCGAAGGCCCCGGACGGGACGGTGAAGGCGCCCTGGCCCTCGACCTGTTGGTGGTCCTGGACGCACCGCAGCTGGACGTCGAGACGGCGGCCATGCTCGTCGAATCACTCCCCGACGGCGCGCGGCTCGTCCTCAGCGGCGACCCCACCGTGCTGTGGTCCGCGGGCGCGGGCCGGGTCTTCGCCGATCTGCTCGCCGCGCGCGTCTGCCCCCAGATCACCTCGCGCACTCCGGATGAGGGGCCGATCGGCGAGCTGACCTCCGGTATCACCATCGGCGAACTGAACCAGGTCGAGGCCCCGGACAAGGAAGTGGTCATCGTCCCGGTCCGCGACCCGGGCGAGGCCGTGCACCGCACGGTCCAGCTGGTCGCGGACTCCGTCCCGCGCGCCTTCTCGATCCCCGCCGAGGACACCCAGGTGATCACGGTGGCGCACGGCGGTCCCGTGGGGACCCGTGCGCTCAACTCGGCGCTCAAGGAGCGGCTCAACCCCGGCCCCGGCCGCTTCGGCGGCTTCGACCCGGGCGACCGTATCGCCTACGCGCCGGCTCCCGGCCGTACGGTGACGGGGCGCGTGGTGGGCGCCGAGGCGGCGGGCCTCCAGCTGGAGTGCGCGGGCATCACGTTCACCGTCCCGAAGGACAAGGTCGACGAAGTCGTCCGGCACGCCTGGGCGTTGACCGCACACCAGGCCGTCGGCCACCGCTGGCCCGCGGTGGTGGCGGTGCTTCCGGGGGACGCTGCCGCGTCACTGACCCGCCCCTGGGTCTACACGGCCTTCAGCCGCGCCGAACGCCATCTGTCCGTGGTGCACGGCGTGGACCAGGCACTGCCGCGTGCGGTGGCCGAGGCGCCGGCGAAGCCTCGAACCACCCGTCTGGAGCGTCTGGTTCGGGGGCTGGTGCCGACGCAGGGCTGAGCCTGTCGCGGGTGCGGGGAGCGGGGCCGAGGCCACGCTCCCCGCACCTGGCACCTGGCACCCCAACAGAACCGTTACCGCTCGGAATCCAGCGGCTCCAAGTCGTCCTCCAGGTCCGGCTCCCCCGCCAGATCGAGCCCGTCGTCCAGCTCCTCGTCGAACACCGCGCTCACATCGAACCGGCACACCACCCGCTGCGGATCCACCGTCTCGAACGGTGCCTCCAGCCACTCCCCCGGCTCCGGTGTCCCGTCCGACGCCGTCACCCAGAGCGTGGAGTCGCCCTCCTCCAGGCCGAACTCCTTGTGCCGGGAAGCGATTTCGTCCGGCTCGAACTCGCCGAACAGCACCCCGAGCGCCGCATGCGCACTGCCGCCCACCTCGTCGGCACCGGACAGATCCCCCGCCGTATCCGCGTCCAGGTCCGCCACCCGCTGCGCCTGGGCGAGCAGCCGCTGCGGCTCGACCACCGCGTAGTCCCGCCGGATCAGCACGCTGAGCGCGCTGGGATCGGCAGGGCCGGCATAGGGCGGCAGATCGTCCTCGTTTCCGGGGATCTCGAAAGGGGTGACCTCGTCGTAGGTGTCGTAGAGCAGTTCGTCGTACGCCTCGGCCGCCGACGCAAGCTCGTTGAACGCTTCGTAGACACCCGGGTCGTCCTCGCCCGACCGCCCCTCGACCGCGGCAAGGTGGCGGTCGAGCGCGGTCTTGACCGCCTCGGCGGCGGCACGTACCTCGGCAGCGGTGACCTGCGCAGCATCAGACATAGTGCAGACGCTATCCGTACCAGGCCGTTGCCCGCACAATAGATGCGATGGCCGAATACGAATTTCTCGACGTGTACGTGCCGCGCGGGATCTCTCGCAAGGACACGACTCGCTTGTTGACCGAGCATGCCGAGTACGGACACTGGGAGTTGCACCGACTGACCCTGCGTCGCGACGGAAGCCGCCGGGTGCGGCTGCGCCGACGGATCATCCGTCAAGTGCGTGCGACGTGGTGACGTATCCGCCGACGAGAACCTGGTGACAAGGGAGTGGGCCCCGCCGCTTGGCGGGGCCCACTCCCTTGCGCATCCGTACGGCGTCAGGCCGCCTGACGCGCCCTGCGGTAGAGCACGGCGCCCGCGAGGAGCAGACCCGCACTCATCGGCACGGCGATCCCGATCGGCGTCTCGGAGCCGGTCCGGGCGAGCTGCTCGGAACCCTTGGGCGGGGTGACGGTGTGCGTCTGGGGCTCATTGGGCTTCGAGGGCTTCTCGGGGCGGTCCGGGGTGTCCGGCTTACCGGGCTCCGACGGCTTTTCCGGCTTCTCGGGTCCGGCCGGCGGCTCCTCGTGGACCGGCGGCTTCGGGCCGGACTCGTTGGTGCAGTCGTTGCCCTCGGTGCCGTTGCCCAGGCCGCCGATGGTGACGCTGTTCCCGCAGGCGTTCACGGGGACGTCGATCGGGAGCTGGATGACGTTGCCAGAGCCGACTCCCGGCGAGTCCTTCGCCGAGCCCTCGGCGGTGGCGCCGCCACCGGGCTTGTCCTTGCCGCCGTCGTCGCCGCTGCCGCCGTCCGAGACGTTGGCACAGCTGTTGCCCGCCGCCGGGTTGAGCAGTCCGACCACGTTGACCGTGTTCCCGCAGAGGTTCACGGGGATGTTGATCGGCAGCTGGACGGTGTTGCCCGCCAGCACGCCCGGGGAGTCGGCGGTCTTGCCGTCCGCTCCCGAGTCGGCGAACGCGGTGCCACCCGTGACGGCGAGCACGCCGCTCGCGGCTGCCACGGTGATCAGGCCTTTGCGCGTGACCTGTCGCATAGGTTCTTCCCTGCCTTTGACCTACTGGAGTAGCGCAACCGCTCCCTTGCGGGTGCGCCTAGATGCCAGGCAGCCCCGGAGCGCATGGCACGCACTCCGGGGCCGACGGACTCAGACCCTCTTGGGGTGAGGCACTACGTCTCAGACGTTGGTGCAGGTGTTGCCGAAGGCGGGGTTCAGCAGCCCGATCACGGAAACGGTGTTGCCACACGCGTTCACCGGGATGTGGACCGGGACCTGAACAACGTTGCCCGAGAGCACGCCGGGAGACTTCACAGCGGCACCCTGGGCACCGGAGTCGGCAGCTGCGATACCCGCGCCAGCGAGAACCAGGCCACCCGTAGCAGCCGCAGCAGCGACGACCTTCTTGATCATTATTCCTCCTTGTTGGCAATGCAGTCCCAGCCGCGGACTGCATCACCTGTAACGAGGAGGGAGTATTCGGGCTACGAGCCTATGGTCGCTTTCACTCTTTTCAGTCAACTGCGCACGTACGGCCGAATATTGAGATCAACGAGCTCAGGAAGCGTCGATGAAGCGGTCGAGAACGCGCACGCCGAACTTGAGCCCCTCGGTCGGCACACGCTCGTCCACGCCGTGGAACATGCCCGCGAAGTCCAGCTCGGGCGGCAGCTGCAGCGGCGCGAAACCGAAGCAGCGGATGCCGAGATCGTCGAAGGACTTGGCGTCGGTGCCGCCGGAGAGCATGTACGGAACGGCCCGCGCGATGGGGTCCTCGGCCTTCAGGGCGAGCTGCATGGCGTCCACGAGCTTGCCGTCGAAGTCGGTCTCGAGCGCCTTGTCGCCGTGCACGTCCTCGCGCTTCACGCGCGGGCCGAGGATGCGGTCGAGGTCGGCGAGGAACTCCTCCTCGTAACCGGGCAGGAAGCGCCCGTCGACGTGGGCGGTGGCCTGCCCGGGGATGACGTTCACCTTGTAGCCGGCGCCGAGCATCGTCGGGGCGGCGGAATTGCGGAGCGTCGCGCCGACCATCTTGGCGATGCCGCCGAGCTTCGCGAGGGTGGCGTCCATGTCCTCGGGGTCGAGCTCGGTCCCGAGTGCGTCGGACAGTTCATCGAGGAACGACCGTACGGTCTTGGTCACGCGCACCGGCCATTCGTGGCGGCCCAGGCGCCCGACGGCCTCGCACAGCTCGGTGATCGCGTTGTCCTTGTTGGTCATCGAACCGTGCCCGGCGGTGCCGTCCACGGTGAGCCGCATCCAGTGCATGCCCTTCTGGGCGGTCTCGACGAGATACAGGCGCAGGTTCTCGTTGACCGTGAACGAGAAGCCGCCGACCTCCCCGATCGCCTCGGTCACGCCCTCGAAGAGGCCCGGGTGCTTGTCGACCAGGTGCCGGGCGCCGTACGTGCCGCCGGCCTCCTCGTCCGCGAGGAACGCGAGCACGATGTCGCGCGGAGGCTTACGGCCGCTGCGCATCCGGTCGCGTACGACCGCGAGGGTCATCGCGTCCATGTCCTTCATGTCGACGGCGCCGCGCCCCCATACGCACCCGTCGGCGATCTCGCCGGAGAAGGGGTGGTGGGTCCAGTCCTGCGCGTTGGCCGGGACGACGTCGGTGTGCCCGTGGATCAGGAGCGCCGGGCGCGAGGGGTCCTCGCCCTCGATCCGGGCGACCGTCGAGGCACGGCCGGGGTGGGACTCGAAGATCTGGGGCTCGAGCCCGACCTCCGCGAGCTTCTCGGCGACGTATTCGGCGGCCTTGCGCTCGCCCGGCCCCGAGTGGTCCCCGTAGTTGCTGGTGTCGATCCGGATCAGGTCCCGGCAGAGGTCGACGACCTCGTCCTCACCGGCGACGTATTTCTGGCCGTGCCGAACGCTCTGCTGCCCGTTCCTGCCCGCTGCACTCACGCCGGGTTCCTCTCGCAGTTGCTGCTCGCTGGTCCCCGCCATCCTCCCGCGTCCCCGCCGCGGACCCAAGGGCGGGCCCGCTGCGACATGCGCCGTTAACGCCCGGCGGGGGCGGCCCGGGGGTGTGATCGGAGGCCCCTGAATGTTTGCTATGGTTTTCCACGTCGCCGCGGGAAACCGCGGGTCACCGGTCCGGGTGGCGGAATGGCAGACGCGCTAGCTTGAGGTGCTAGTGCCCTTTATCGGGCGTGGGGGTTCAAGTCCCCCCTCGGACACAGAAACAACCCCCGCGGTCTCCTGGAGACCGCGGGGGTTTTCTCGTTCAGGCCCGCTGCCAGTCAAGGTCCGGGAACGCTTGGCGCACCTCGGCGAGGAGGGCCGGGTAGGTGCTGCCGTAGGTACGGGCCGCGGCGTACAGGGTGTCCAGGGCGGCGCGCAGGGGGTCCTCCTCCGCTGCGGCGAAAAGCGCCGACATGGCCATGGCCTGTTGTCGCACACCGTGCCGGGCTCCGTCCACGGAGTCCACGGAGTCCACGGAGTCCACGAAGGTCGCCGGGAGGTTCTTCTGCTCGAAGAACCAGTACCAGGCACCGTCGGGGTCTCCGAACGGCGTCGGCAGCTCGGTACCTCTGCGGAGATACATCCGGGCACGGACGAAGTCGGTAAAGGTGTCGAGACCCGATGCGGAGAGCGCGCGGTACAGCGCCCAGTCGACGATCTCGCGTTGGACGGCCGGATCACGCGTCGAGCGCGCTCGGCCTCTGCCCGCTCCTCGGGCGTCGGCCCTGGCGGCGTGCTCCGAGCGCACTGGTGCCAATAGGCGGCGCTCTGCGTCGTCTGCTTGATCACCCTGTCCGGAGCGGGTGGTGCCGGCCAGAACTGCAGCAGGTAGTGATCGACCGGGGGCCCGCCTTCGAGGACCGCGGTCTCGTCGTCCCACGACAGCTCCATCCCCAGCCCGCAGCAGCGGACCCTGTGGTCGACGACGGGGAGGTCGAGCGAGCAGAGTCTCCCGTCGCCCCAGGGGAAGATCGCGGTGTCCGAGGAGACGGGACGGAACGAGGCCTCGACGATCTCCTCCCACCGCTCCTCCTCCAAGGGAGGCTCGGCCTCGTGAACCTCCACCTTCAGCCCGACCCTCCCCGTATGCAGGCCCGTCGTCATGAACAGGTAGCCGGGAACAGCCGCACCGCACACGCCGTTGCTCTGGCCCGCCCGCGGATCGACCCGCTCGCGCCCGACGAAGTCCGGCCGGCTCTCCACAGAGAACTGGCTGTAGCTGACGCTCAGTTCACCGTCATACACGGTCCGCACCATCGCCCCTTCCGCCGGATGTCCGCTCGAGGGCAGTATGCGAACCGCCACTGACAAGCCGCCCTCACGCCCCCGAGGGGCCTCCGGCGTCCTGTGCCCCCGAAGCTAGACTGGCGGGCGCCGCATCGTCCGTACCCGAGGAGCCGCATGGCCGCCGCGCAGCCGACCGAGTCCCCGCGGCGTACCCGGGACGCGGCGCGTACCCGGGCCGAGATCCTCGATGTGGCCACGGACGAATTCGCCCGGGCCGGGTACACCGGGGCGCGCGTGGACGAGATCGCCGCCCGGATGCGCACCACGAAGCGGATGATCTACTACTACTTCGGCAGCAAGGAACAGCTCTTCACGGCCGTACTCGAACGCGCCTATACGGTGATCCGCACCCAGGAGCAGAAGCTCGACGTCGAGCACCTGGATCCGGTGGCGGCGATCCGCCGGCTCGCGGAGCTGACCTTCGATCACCATGAGGCCCACCCCGCTTTCATCCGGCTCGTGAGCATCGAGAACATCCACGGGGCCGAACATGTCGCGGGCTCCGAGCATCTGCGCTCGCTCAACTCCCCCGCGATCGAGGTCATCGGGCGGATCCTCGAGACCGGGCGCGCGGAAGGTGTCTTCCGTGACGATGTCGACGCGATCGACGTCCACGCGATGATCAGCTCGTTCTGCTTCTTCCGCGTCGCCAACCGGCATACGTTCCAGGCCCTTTTCGACCGCGACCTCACCCAGCCGGGGCGGCGTGCGCACTATCGCGCGATGCTCGGGGACATGGTGCTCGGGTATCTGACGGCGGGCGCGCGGGGCAATCCGTCGGCTTGACCTCCGTGCTCCGGGGCCCACGGTTTCAGGGTTCGTCGCCTGCCGTGAAGCAGCGGCGGGAGCCTTCGGCCGGGGTCAGGCAGACGGTGGCGCGGGAGGGGTCGACCGTGGCGGCTGTCATCGGAGTTGCTTCGGTACGCAAGTGCCGGAGGCGGTCGGCAAGTTGACGGAGCTCGGGGGCGGCGGTACGGGCGGTGCGGGTTGCCGTGCGGTCGGGGTGGGGC
>NZ_JAAKZW010000140.1 GCF_011044995.1 Streptomyces mesophilus
AAGTTCATGTGTCGCCGTACGGCCTGATCGCCCCCCGTACGGCGACACATGAACTTCATGCTCCCGCCATGGAGTTGGCCCGCGCACGGGCGGCACGATGAGCGCATGCGTGATCACGGCTCTCGGATCGACGAACTCGCCTATGACCGCCGCCGGCTGCGCCAGTACCTCGTGGGTGAGGCGCGCGCCGACGGGGTCGAGCGGCGCACCCTGCTCAAGTTGCTGGCCGCGGCGGGTGGTGCGGCCGCCGTCGGGGTCGGTGCGGCCGCGCCGGCGACGGCGGCGGGGCCCGGCATCGTGAAGCCGTTGCCGCCCGAGCTGTTCACCGTGCGCGGCACCAATGCGGAGTCCAAGGCCGCTTCTTGGCAGGGCACCGGACTTCATACGCCCGTGGACCGCTTCTTCGTACGCAACCACACCTCGACACCCCTACTGGACCCGGGCAGTTGGCGCCTCAAGGTGTGGGGCAGCGGTCTGCGGCACGGCCGGGAGAGCGAGTTCGGGCTCGACGAGCTGCGCCGGCTGCCCGCGGTGACCACCGAGGCGCTCGTCGAGTGCGCGGGCAACGGCCGCAGCCACTTCACCACCCAGCAGGGCGAGGCCGTCAGCGGCACGGCCTGGGGACTCGGCGCGATCGGCAGCGGGCGCTGGCGCGGGGTACGGCTCGCCGATGTGCTGCGGAAGGCGGGGCTCTCCCGGAACGCGGTCGATGTGCAGCCGCGCGGGCTCGACGCCGAGTACCTGACGGCGGACGGGGCGAACCTGGGGCGGGTGCGGCGGCCGCTGCCGGTGGCCAAGGCGCTGCACGACGTGCTGCTCGCGTACGAGCTGAACGGTGAGCCGCTGCCGCCCGACCACGGGTATCCGGTACGGGTTCTGGTGCCGTCCTGGGTGGGCATCGCGTCCGTCAAGTGGGTCGGTGACATCGAGGTCTCCGACATCCCGCTCTACTCGCCCTGGAACACGGACTTCTACCGGCTCTACGGTGCCGCCTATCCCCCGGAGGGCAGCGCGCCGCTGTCACGGCAGACGGTCAAGAGCGCCTTCGAGCTGGCCGCAGGCGCCGAGTTCACCGTCGGACGGACCCATACGCTGACCGGCCGCTCCTGGTCGGGGGCGGGAGGGATCGCCTCGGTCGAGGTGAGCACGGACGGTGGCAGCAGCTGGCGGCGGGCCAGGATCCAGGACCCGGCGCGGCGCGACAACTGGGTGCGCTGGTCCGTGCGCTGGCGGCCGGAGAGCACCGGGGACACGCAGGTGCTCGCTCGCGCGACGGACACCCGCGGGAACACGCAGCCGGACCGGACGGTGCACAACACCCAGGGCTATCTGTTCAACGCCGTCGTACGGCATCCGGTCCGCGTGGTCGGCTGAGGGCCGCGAGCAGCCCCGGCGGGAGCGGCTGATCGGACGGCGAGACCTCCGGCTGACCGGCCGGCGGGCCCTCACCCTTCGAAGGCGTCCGCTCCGGTCTCCCAGGCCGCCGACAGGTCGGCATCGTCCGGAAACCGGCCATTGAGCTGGAGGATCACCATCCCGTGGGCGAAGGCCCAGGCCGCGCGTGCCGCGTTCATGTCCCCGCCGCACACCCGGACCAAAGGCGCCGCCGCCCTCGCTTCGAGCCCTTCGGGTAGGTCCCCGCGGGGCAGGGAGCGTTCGGTGTTGAGGCGGTAGAGGTGGGGGTGGGCCAAAGCGTAGGTGCGGTAGGCGTTCATCAGGGACGGAAGGGAGTCCGAGGCCGCTTCGAGCGCCTCGGCCGTCTCCTCGAGGCTGAGCACCACCAGCTCCAGCTCGAGCGCCGCCTTGTCCGGGAAGTGCTTGTAGAGCGAGGGCGCCTTGATGCCGAGGCGGTCGGCGAGCGCGCGCATGGTGAGGGCGGCCGCGCCGTGCTCTTCGAGCAGGGCGCGGGCCTCGGTCACGATCTCGCGCTTGCGGGGAGTGAGCCGGTCGGTGGTGGAGCGCTCAGGCACGCTGGAAGCCTTCCTTCGTCCGCAGGCCATAGCCGAAGGCGCGATCGTACGAGATATGCGCGAGCCAGCCGCACAGGCCCGCGAAGAGGGCGGGCGCGTCCACCGGCAGGAAGGTGTAGGCGACGATCAGGCCGACGGGGATCAGCGCCCGGTGGGCCGCGTTGTAGTACGGAACCGCGCGGGGCGAGAGCTGTCCGCGGGCCAGGCCGGCCGAGCCGCGGACGTCGATGAAGAGCGCGAAGTCCGGGGCGATGAAGAAGGCGAAGGCCACCGCGCCGGCGAGCCAGCCGTGGTTCACGCCCTCGAGGATCGCGAACGCCGTCCAGAAGAGCGCGACCGCGAGCCACGCCGCCCGGCGGAGCTTCACACCCAAGGGCAAGGCGTGAGGGGTGCGCGTGGCGGGGGCCGGACTTTGTGCGACGGGGGCCGGTATGACGGTGGCCATGACGTTTCCCTTCGGTCGGGCGGCCTGCCAGTGGTTGGCTAACCGCGTTAGCCACAACCTAAGGCTAACGACGTTAGCCGTCAAGTGTCCGGCTTGACCTTGCCGCAGCGTCAGGGTTTCTACTGATGCCATGCGTATCGGCGAGATCGCCGCGCTCGCCGGGGTCACCCCGCGCGCGGTGCGGCACTACCACCACCTCGGGCTGCTGCCCGAGCCCGGCCGGCTGCCCAACGGCTACCGCGACTACGGCATCCGCCATGCCGTGGCCCTCGCCCGCATCCGGCGGCTGACCGAGCTGGGGCTCGGCCTTCCGGAGGTGCGCGATGTGCTCGCCGACGACGAGGGGCGCGAACTGGCCGAGGTCCTGGAGGAGTTGGACCAGGACCTGGCCCGGCAGGAGGCGGCGATCGAGGAGCGGCGGGCGCGGCTCCGGGTGCTCCTCGAGCAGGCCCGGGCCGGGACGCTGCCCGCCGAAGGGCCCCTGTCGCCGGGCCTGGCGGAGCTCCTGAGCGCGTTCTCGCCGAGCGGTTCGGCGAGCGCCGCCAAGGATCGTGAGCATCTGACGCTGATCGACTCCATGGTTCCGGCCGAGGACCGCGACCGGCTCCTCGGCGCCCTGCGCCCGTTCGCGGAGGACCCCGAACTGACGGCCCGGGTGCACGCGTTGTACGTGCGGCTCGACGCGCTCGTGGACGCGCAGGAGGACGATCCCCGGATCGGTCCGCTGGCCGATGAGCTTGTCGCGGTGGTGCCCGAGTCGCTGTCCGGCCTGTTCGCCGGAGCGGACGAGGCGAGCCGCGAGCACCCGTTCGGTCAGGCGATGCTGGACGATTTCGCGCCCGCCCAGGCCGCGGTCGTACGGAAGTTCATGACGGCGCTCGCGCCGAAAGGGAGGGGGACGCGATGACGACCGGGGCACGTGATGAGGACCAGGAGAGGCGCGCGATGAGGACCAGGAGCAGAACCGCCTGGCGGGTGGTAAAGCGCCTGACGGTGCATGAGTTCAAGGCCTTCCACAGCCTGGGGCTCTGGATCGCGCGCCGCCGGCATCAGATCGGCCCCGGCGCGCACGGGGCCGGTTACACACAGGCGCAGACCGCACTGATCTTCGGCTTCCTGTTCGTCGCGCTGGTCGAGACCGTGGTGCTCGCGTTCCTCATCCCCTGGCCGACGGTGCACGCGATCGTCACCTTCATCGACGTGTACGGCGTCCTGCAGATCCTCGGACTGCACGCGGCGTGCGTGACGCGGCCCCATGTGGCCGATGCGGACGGCTCGTTGAGGCTGCGCTACGGGGCGCTGTTCGACCTGCGGATACGGGCCGAGGACATGCTCTCCGTACGCGTGGACCGGCGCTATCCGCAGGGCAAGCACTTCCAGCTGAGCGAGGACGGGGTCCTCGATGTGCTGGTGGGCGGGCAGACGACCGTGACCGTCGAACTCGCCGAACCCGTCACCTTCGTACGGCCGTTGGGCGCGCGGGGGCAGGCGCGGGTGTTCCGCTTCAACGCGGACGATCCGGCCGCACTGGTCGCCGCCCTCAAGCAGGCCCGAGCCGGCGAAGAGGCCTCGCGAGCCGGCGAGAAGGCGCCGCGAGCCGCGGAAGAGGCACAAGGTCACGCGGGCGCGAACTGAACCTTCGCCTTCCCCGGATCCGCCTGCGTGAGCCGCACCCGCAGCCGCTCCCCCAGCGGCAGCTCGCCCTCCCCGCCCTCGATCCGGGCGACCACGGCGGGGTCCTCCAAGTGCACGGTACCGACGGCCGGTTGGCGGTCCTTCACATCGATGACGTACGCGTCGAAGATCTCCCCGACCCGGTCCTTGAGCAGCGCCGCCTCCACGATGTCCACGCACTCGCGCTCGATGCTGTTGGCCCGCCGGGTGCCGTCCGCCATTTCCTGTGGCAGCGCCTCGAGCGCGGCGAGCACCCACTCCGGGGGCTCCTGGCCGGCCACCGCGGCGACGCAGATCTCGCTCGCGTACCGGTCGACGAGGCGGCGCAGGGGCGCGGTGCAGTGCGTGTACTCGTCGGCCACGGCCGCGTGGATACGGGGGTCGGGGAGCTCTCCGCCGGTGAAGACGGTGTAGCCGGCGCCCCGCAGGAGGCTGGTGCACTCCTGGAGGAAGGCCGCGTGGTTTCCGTTGCGCGGATCGAGTCCCCGTACGACATCGGCGTACGGCATATGGCGTGGCCAGTCGATGCCGAGAGCTTTCGCGGCGCGGCGCAGGCGGCCGACCGCGCCCTGGGGCGCGGCGGGCAGGGTGCGCAGGACGCCGGTGCCGTACTCGATCATGAGGTCGGCGGCCGCGGCACCGGTGAGCAGGGAGATATGGGCGTTCCAGCCGTCGGCCGGGAGCGGGGCGCGGTACTCCAGGTGGTAGCCGTCCGCGCGCTCGACGATCTCCTGCTCGGGCACGTTGAGCGAGATGCCGCCGCGGGCGATCTCCTGCTGGTCGCGAAGGAGTCCGATGTCCTTGAGCAGGGAGAGCGGCTCCTCGGCGGTGCCGGCGTCGATGGCCTTCTGCACCCCGTCGTAGTCGAGCTTGGCGCGGCTGCGCACCAGCGCTCGCTCCACATGCGTCGACGTGGACCGGCCCTCGGCGTCCAGGTCGATGGTCCACAGGAGCGCCGGGCAGTCCTGGTCGGGCAGGAGGCTCGCGGCGCCCTCGGACAGGGTGGCCGGGTGCAGGGGCACTTTCTCGTCGGGGAAGTAGAGCGTGGTCACCCGGGCGTGCGCCTCACGGTCGAGCGCGCCACCGGGCCTGACCCACGCGGCCACATCGGCGATCGCATAGCTGACCCGGAAGCCGTTGCCGCGCCGCTCCAGGAACATCGCCTGGTCCAGATCCCTGGACGTGGGCGGGTCGATCGTGAAGAACGGGATGTCGGTGGCATCCCGGTGCCCGCTCAGATCGGGCGACGCGAGCGCCGCCTCGGCCTCGGCGAGCACGTCAAGGGGAAAGTCCGCCGGCACTTCGAGGCGCGTACGCAGCTCACGCAACGCGGCCCGCAAGGGGGCTTCGGCTGCGCCGGTCACATGCATATGGCGGCGAGGCATGAGTCGAGCCTAGGGCGGGCGGGGCCCGGACGCGCGCGGTCCGGGGCACCGGGTCCTGACGCGTGGTCCGCGGCGCACAAGTGCGAGGCCCGGCTGGGTACCCTGCAGCGGGGCCGCACCCCCGCCTCGTACCACTGAAGGAGTCCGCATCGTGCTCGTGCTGTTGCCGCCGTCCGAGGGAAAGGCCGACTCGGGCCGTGGCGCTCCGCTGAAGCCGGAGTCGCTGTCCCTGCCGGGCCTCGCCGAAGCGCGCGCGGCCGTGCTCGACGAACTGGTCGAGCTGTGCCTCACGGACGAGGAGCAGGCCCGCGACGTGCTCGGCCTCAGCGAGGGGCTGCGCGGCGAGATCGCCAAGAACGCCGAGCTGAAGACGGCCGGCGCGCGTCCCGCGGGCGAGATCTATACGGGAGTCCTGTACGACGCCCTGGGTCTGAGCACCCTCGACGCGGCGGCCAAGCGGCACGCGACGAAGTCGCTGCTCGTCTTCTCCGGCCTGTGGGGCGCCGTGCGGATCAACGACCGCATCCCCTCCTACCGCTGCTCGATGGGCGTGAAGCTGCCGGGGCTCGGCGCGCTGGGCGCGTACTGGCGCGGGCCGATGGCCGAGGCGCTGCCCGAGGCGGCGGGCGAGGGTCTGGTCCTCGACCTGCGGTCCTCGGCGTATGCGAGCGCCTGGAAGCCGAAGGGCGAGCTCGCGGGGCGGACGGCGACGGTGCGGGTGCTGCACTCGCAGCTGGTCGACGGGGTCGAGAAGCGCTCGGTGGTCAGCCACTTCAACAAGGCGACCAAGGGACGGCTCGTACGGGATCTACTGCTCGCGGGCGTGAAGCCGGCCACTCCGGCGGAGCTGGTAACCGCATTGCGGGACCTCGGGTACACGGTGGAGGCCGAGCCGCCGGCGAGGGCCGGCCGCCCCTGGTCCCTGGACGTGGTGGTGACGGAGATCCACTGAGCATCGCGAGGCGCGGGGACCATTTGTCGGGTGCATAAGGGGCAAGTCGGGCGCCCTCGCGAACGAATGGTCCCCCTCTCAGATTTGGCGTTGCGGAGGGCACAACGGGCTTTGCGCAGAGTGCGTCGGGGGCGGCAGGATGGGGGGATGACTTCCGCTTCCGTGCTTGATCTTGCGCCCGTTGTGCCCGTTGTCGTGATCGATGAGGTTGCCGATGCCGTGCCGCTCGCCGAGGCTCTCGTGGCCGGCGGGCTGCCCGCGATCGAGGTCACGCTGCGGACGCCGGCCGCGCTCGACGCGATCCGCGCCATCGCGGCCGGGGTGCCGGGTGCGGTGGTCGGTGCGGGGACGGTCATATCGGCCGCGAACGTACGCGACGCGGTGGACGCCGGGGCCCGCTTCCTGGTCAGCCCCGGCTGGACCGACGCGCTCCTGGACGCGATGAAGAGTTCCGGGGTGCCGTTCCTGCCGGGCGTCTCGACCACGTCCGAGGTCGTGGCGTTGATCGAGCGCGGGGTGTCCGAGATGAAGTTCTTCCCGGCGGAGGCCGCGGGCGGCACCGCCTACCTCAAGTCCCTCGGCGGCCCGCTCCCCCAGGCCCGCTTCTGCCCGACGGGCGGCATCGGCCCGGCTTCCGCGCCGAGCTACCTCGCGCTGAAGAACGTCGGCTGCGTGGGCGGCAGTTGGATGCTCCCGGCCGACGCGGTCGCGGCGAAGGACTGGGCGCGGGTGGAGGAACTGGCGCGGGAGGCGGCCGCGCTGCGGTAGGTACGTCCTGGCGGATGTAGCGGATGCGGCGGATGTAGCGGATGCACGTGAGGGACGGTCGCCTGTCGGTGGCCGCCCCCCATCCGTTGCTACGGGCGCAGGTGCGAGGTGTCGTTGAAGAGACGCACGCTCGCGTTGCCGTCCGCGTAGTAGGCGACCGCGGTGAGGGAGGCCGCGGAGAGCTCCATACGGAACAGGGACTCGGGCGGGGCGCCCAGCGCGAGGCGTACGAGGGTCTTCACCGGGGTCACGTGGGTGACGAGCAGGACGGTGCGGCCTGCGTACCGCTCGACGAGCCGGTCACGCGCCTCGGCGACGCGGACGGCGACCTCGGCGAAGGACTCGCCGCCGGGGGGCGCGGCGTCGGGCGAGGCGAGCCAGGCGTCGAGTTCGGCCGGGAAACGCTCCTTGGCCTCGGCGAAGGTCAGGCCCTCGAAGGCACCGAAGTCCGTTTCCCGCAGGCCGTCTTCGACACTCAGGTCGAGGCCGAGACGGGCGGCGACGGCCGATGCCGTCTGGCGGCAGCGGGTCAGCGGGGAGGAGACGATCGCCTCGATCGTGCCGCGGGCGGCAAGCGCCGCGGCGACCCGCTCGGCCTGCGCGAGCCCGGCCTCGGAGAGCACGGGGTCGGTGCCGCCACTGCCGGAGAACCGCTTCTGGGGCGTGAGCGCGGTCTCGCCGTGCCGGAGCAGAACGAAGGTGGCGGGGGCGCCCATGTCGGGGGCGGACCAGCCTTGGGCCGGCGAGGGATCGGCCAGGGGGCTGGACAGACCCCTCCCGCCCGGGGGCCGAGCCCCTTTCAGGCTATCGGGCCCCACTGACAACGCCGGTTCGGTCGCCGCCCGCAACACCGGTCCGGTCGCCGCCGACTCCGCCGGTTCTGTCGCCGCCGACTCCGCCGATTCGCCCGCCGCGACATTGCGCGCCGCCCGGGTGTCGAGGTCGGCCGTGGAAGCCGAGGCGTCCCACTGTTCGCCCCGTTTGCCCGCGTCCATCGCCTCGTTGGCGAGGCGGTCGGCGTGCTTGTTCTCCTCGCGCGGGATCCACTCGTAGGTGACCGAGGAGGCCGGGAAGACCGAACGGGCCTGAGCCGCAAGGGGCTTCATGTCCGGGTGCTTGATCTTCCAGCGGCCCGACATCTGCTCGACGACGAGCTTGGAGTCCATCCGGACGCGGACGGTGCCCTCGGGGTCCAGGTCATGGGCCGCCCGCAGCCCCGCGATCAGACCGCGGTACTCGGCCACATTGTTCGTCGCGACCCCGATGAACTCGGCGCGCTCCGCAAGCACTTCACCGCTGTCGCCGTCGATGACGACCGCGCCATAGCCCGCGGGCCCCGGGTTGCCCCGGGACCCGCCGTCCGCCTCGATCACAAAGCGCATGCGCAAGAACCCCTACAGCCCGGACCAGTACCCCTACAGCCCGGACTCCGAGGTGCGGACCAGGATGCGGCGGCAGTTCTCGCAGCGCAGGACCGTGTCCGGCGCAGCGGCACGTACCTCGTTGACCTCGGTGATGTTGAGCTCGAGCCGGCAGCCCTCGCAGCGGCGCTGGTAGAGGCGGGCCGCACCGACGCCGCCCTCCTTCGCGCGCAGCTTGTCGTAGAGCTTCAGAAGGTCGTCCGGTACGGAAGCGGCGACGACCTCGCGCTCCTTGGTGGCCGTGGCGATCTCGCCGTCGATCTCCTTGTACGCGGCGTCGCGGCGGGCGGTGGCGTCGTCGACCTTGCCCTGCACGGAGCCGACCCGCTCGGTCAGTTCGGCGACGCGCTCCTGGGCGGACTCACGGCGCTCCATGACCTCGAGCACCACGTCCTCCAGGTCGCCCTGGCGCTTGGCGAGCGAGGCGATCTCGCGCTGCAGGTTCTCCAGGTCCTTGGAGCTGGAGACCGCGCCGGAGTCGAGGCGCTGCTGGTCGCGGACGGCGCGCTGGCGCACTTGGTCCACGTCCTGCTCGGCCTTGGTCTGCTCGCGGGCGCAGTCGCCCTCCTCCGTCGTCGCGGCGACGAGCAGGTCGCGCAGCTGGGTGTGGTCCTTGTGCAGGGATTCGATCTCGGCATGCTCGGGCAGCGCATCGCGCCGGTGGGCGAGCTGCGACAGGCGCAGGTCGAGGGCCTGGACGTCGAGGAGTCGGATCTGGTCGGCGGGCGCGGCGTTCAGTTGGGGGCTCCTGCTGTCGTCGGGGTGGTGGCCGCGTGGGCGGTCCAGGGGTCGGTGACCGTCTTCGAGACGTGGACCCGAAGGCCCCAGCCGTGACGGTCGGAGATCTCGTCGAGCTGCGCCGCGGCCTGTTCGCACCAGGGCCACTCGGTGGCCCAGTGCGCGGCGTCGAGCAGCGCGAGCGACGTGTGCTGTACGGCTTCGGAGACCGGGTGGTGGCGCAGGTCGGCGGTGAGGAAGGCGTCCACGCCCGCTTCCCGCACGTATCCGAAGAGGCTGTCCCCGGAGCCGCCGCTGACGGCGATCGTGCTGATCACCTTGTCCGGGTCGCCGGCCGCGCGGATGCCCGGCGCGGTGGCGGGCAGCCGCTTGGCGGCGTACGCGGCGAACTCGCGCAGCGGCATGGGGTGCGGCAGTTCGCAGATCCGGCCGAGGCCGCGGCGGCCCTTGCCGTCCGTCGGATCCGGTACGAGGGGGCCCACGACGCGCAGGTCGAGGGCGCCCGCGAGGGCGTCGGAGACTCCGGGGTCGGCGGTGTCGGCGTTGGTGTGGGCGACGTGCAGCGCGATGTCGTTCTTGATCAGGTCGTGGACGACCCGGCCCTTGAAGTGGGTGGCCGCGACCGTCGTGGTCCCGCGCAGATAGAGGGGGTGGTGGGTGACGAGCAGACCGGCGCCCAGCCGCACGGCCTCGTCGACGATCTCCTGCACCGGGTCGACGGCGAACAGGACCCGGTTCACCTCGGCGTCCGGCTCCCCGCAGACCGTCCCGACGGCGTCCCACGATTCGGCCCGGTCAGGGGGCCAGAGGGCGTCGAGCGCGGTGAGGACTTCGTGGAGGCGGGGCACGCAGCGATGCTACCTGGGCCGCGGCGGTGTCGGCCCCTCGCGGGGAAGCGGATCCGGGCCGGTGACCGCCCTGTGTACGCAGGGGGTCTACGCAGGTCCACGCACGGCTTGTACGGAGGCCTCACACGGGCGAGGGCGGACCCGGTCACCGGTCGCCCGCGCAGGCAGGGGAAGCCGGGCCGACGGGCAGGCAGGGAAGCCGGGCCAGGTCAGCCCGCGACCCCCCGCAGCACCACCGCCACCAGATCGTCCACCGCTTCCGGGGCCGGCTCCGTCGGGGCCCGTTCGTCGAACAGTGCCGAGATCACGACCTCATGGCAGAAGCCCACCATGATCCGGGCCGCCGCATCGGTCCTGGCCCCGCGCGGCAGTCGCCCCAGGTCCCGCTCGGCGCGCAGATAGCCGGCGAGCCGGTCGCGCCAGTCCTCGCCCGGTCCGCCGAGCTCGGCGAACCGCGCGAGCACCTTCGGCTGGGAGAAGAAGCCGGTGAACGCGGGCAGGATCGCCCGGTGCATGGCCAGGCCGTACGCGACGTACGCCTCGAGGTTGGCCTCGACGGTCCCCGTGCCCGGCTCGGGCAGCGTGCCGAGCCCCTGCTCCACCTTCCGCACATGGGCGGTGAGGGCGTGGGCGAGCAGTTCTTCCTTGTCGGCGAAGTGGTTGTAGAGCACGCCGTCGGCCACCGAGGCCTCACGGGCGATCGCGCGCACGGTCAGGCCGACGGTGCCGCGCTCGGCGATGACGCGCTCGGCGGTCGCGATGAGATGGTCGCGCAGGCTCCCGCCGTCCGGCAGCGCGGCCGCTTTCCTAGGTGACATCGGCCTGATCGTAGTGAGCCGCCCCGGTCTCGTCCCACCGCGCCACCTCCGCCAGGAAGGCGGCCGGCTCCACGGCCTCGTCCAGATGTCGCACTCCGGGCGGCAGGGAGGCGAGTTCGCGTACGGCGAGGGCGGCCACGACGCCCGTGGTGCGGCTCTGCAGCCGGCCGCCGAACGACGCACTGCGCCCCTCGGACGCGGCGGTGACCGCGAACCCGTCGCCGCCGAGATGCACCCGGCTCAACGAGGCGAGCAGCACCCGCCGTACGGGCTTCGCCGCGAGCAGCCGCGCGACCCCCGGCAGTCGGGCCGCGGCGAGCACAGCGGTCATCGGCCGCGAGTCCAGGCACATTCCGGTCGCCACCCGCGCCGCCCCCGAGGTGCGCGGCAGCGTGTACTGGTCGGAGAACGGGAAGCCGTACACCTTCCTGGTTCCGTACGGGGCGGGGAACCGCATCCGCCAGGACGGCCCCAGGCCGGCGAGCCCGTCGAGCGTCCAGGCCAGCGCGGCGGGCCCGTGCGCCTCGCCCGAGCCGAGCAGCACCCCGATCCGCACGTCGGAGCCGCCGACCTGCCGGGCCAGGAGGTTGGTGATGCCGGGTGCGAGGCCGACGCTGAGAAGAGCGCTCGCCCCGTGCTCGACGGCGAGCCCGTGCAGCCGCTCCACGCCGGTGAGGCGCTCGTGGTCCGCGGACACGTCGACGTAGTGGACGCCCCGTACGAAACAGGCCCTGGCCACGCGGGCGTTGTCGTGGTCGACGCACATCACCACGGCGTCGGCGCCGTCGAGCGCACGCTCCAGGTCCGCGGCATCGTCCAGATCGAGTCGTACGGCTGAAGTGCCGGGCAGCGCCCGGGGGTTGCGGCCCGCGACGACCACGGCGCCGGGGTACCACAGCGACAGGAGGGCCGCGGTCTCCCGGCCGACCGCCCCGTATCCGCCGATGAGCACGATCCGCTTCATCGGACCGCCGTCACAAGCCAGGCGGACCCGTCGAGTCGGACCGCGCCGTCGCGTTCGAAGCGGCCGAACGCGTCCGTCAGGGCGGCGCGCAGCGGGTCCGGGTCCGCGCCCGCGAGGTGGTGGCGCACCGGCCCCCAGCCGGTGAAGAACTCCGCCGCGTCCGCGGCGTCGCGTCCCCAGGTCTCCGTCGCCTCGATCCGCCGTGTCGATACGTCGCCGAAGCCCGCCTTGCCGAGGATCGTGCGCACGCGGTCGGGGTCGGAGAGCGACATCGGGCCGCTGCCGTCGGGGTCCGGGGTCGTGTGCCAGGCCGGGAGGTGCTCGCGCGCGGTGGCGAGGACCGTGCCCAGATCGGAACCGGTGACGTCCGGCATGCTGAGGAACGCGAGGCGTCCGCCGGGGCGCAGGGCCCGGGCCACATTGGCGAACGCCGCCACCGGATCGGCGAAGAACATCACGGCGAACCGGCTGATCGCGGCGTCGAACTCCCCTTCCGCGAAGCCGAAGACCTGGACGTCTCCCTGCGCGAAGGCCACGTTCCCGATGCCCTCGTCGAGGGCGGTTGCCCGGGCGCGGGCGAGCATCGGCGCGGACAGGTCGACGCCGAGCACCCGCCCGGTGTGCGCGCGGCGGGCCGCGAGCCGGCTGGTCTGTCCGGCGCCGCAGCCGAGGTCGAGCACGCGGCTTCCCTCGTCGATGCCGGCCGCGTCGAGGAGCGCCGTGTTGAAGCCGCCGTTGATGGCGTTGTAGCGGTCGTGGTGGGCGGCCCAGTGCTCGCCCTCATATCCGTTCCAGGCTTCGGACTGCTGGACGTTGACGATCTGTGTCATCTCGGCCACCCATTCTGAACACTTGTTCATGAACCTGTGTTCAGAATGAAGTACGGGGCGCGGAAACGCAACCGTCCCCGACCGCACAAGGCGGCCGGGGACGGTGAACTCGGGGAATGCGGGCGTTACTTGACGAGGAAGCCCCGCAGGTCGTCGAGGACCTCGTGGGCGGCCGTCACGCCGAGGCCCAGGTACCAGGTCTCGTCCGGGACGTCCTCGGCCTGGCCGTTCTTGACCGCGCCGAGCTTCTTCCAGAGCGGGTTGTCCTCGGCGGTGTCGCGCTTGGTCTTGTTCACGTCGCCGTAGACGCCGGTGAAGATCCAGTCGGCGTCGGCCTCATCGATCTTCTCGGGGCTGATCTCGGTGGCGAGATCGTTGATCTGCTGGTTCTTCGGGCGCGGGACGCCGACGTCCTCGAGGATCGTGCCGATGAACGAGGCCTTCGCGTACAGGCGGATGCGGTCCGGCATGTAGCGCAGCATCGTGACGGTCGGCTTCTTCTCACCGAGGTCCGTACCGAGCTTCTTCGCCTGCTCCTCGTACTCCGCGATCTTTCCCTCGGCCTCCGCACGCTTGTCGAGCGCGGTGGCGTTGAGGAGGTAGTTCTCCTTCCAGGTGAAGCCCGGGCGGATGGAGAACACGGTCGGGGCGATCTTGGAGAGCTGCGGGTAGAGCTTCTCCGCGCGCAGCTGCGAACCGAGGATCAGGTCGGGCTTGAGGGCCGCGATCGCCTCCAGGTTGAGGGAGTTGATCGTGCCGACGTCCTTCGGGCTGCCCGCCGCCTTGCTCAGGTACTCGGGGATGCCGTCGTCGCCCTCGGTGGGGGCGTAGCCGACCGGCTTGATGCCGAGCGAGACGACGTTGTCGAGCTCGCCGACGTCGAGCACCACGACGCGCTTGGGCTGCGCCTCGATCTCGGTCTTGCCGAGGGCGTGCGTGATGGTGCGCGGGAACTCGCCGGGCTTGGCGTCCGTGCCCATCTTCGCGGTGTCCTCGGCGGCCTTCGTGAAGTCCTCGCCGCCGGTCGCGACCTTCTTGCTGCCCGCGCCGTTCTGTTCTTGCTGCGAATCCTTCGTCCCGTCCCCACCCGCGTCGGAGGAAGAGCACGCGCCAAGGGCGAGCGCGGCGGCTACGGCGAGGGCTGCGGCGGCGGTGCCGCGGCGGCGAAGGGACATCGACGCTCCATAAAGGCGAGGCGCACACGGCCTTACGCCGGGGAGGTGCGCACACAGGATTTGCTTAGGTAACCCTCACCTTACGCATCCGGGGCAACGGAGGGCACAGCCACCCCCTGTGACGCTCCCGACAGCAGGGCAACAGCACAGGGACCTCCCGCCTCTCAGGCGAATCAGGACATCGCCACCCTTTGGTGTGAAGTGCTAGGCAGCGCGTCCCACGCCAGCGCGTACGAAAACTAGCTTTCGTCACCGGAGGTGAAGGCCGGATGACGACGACGGCGTGTGCGACGGATGCGGTCCCCGGGGACGGTGTGCCCGAGGGAACAGTGGAGGCAAGGCGTCCGGGGTTCACGATCGCGGCCGACGGTTCCTATGCGGCGCGGCTCGCACCACGCGGCGAGGTCTGGTGCCCCGAGCGCTGGAGCCTGGACAGCCCCGAGCCCTATGTGGTGCCGCTGCCGCTCGACCAGCCCGAGGAGCCGGACACGGAGGTGCTGCCGCTGGCCGACGGACGGGTGCTCGTGCACCGGCTCGCGGAAGGCCGCCACATGTTCTCGCTCCTCTACCCGACGGGCCCGGGCACGGGTCAACTGCCGCTCGGCGCCGTGGAGACGGCCGAGCTGACGCTCCTTCCGCCCTCGCCCAGCGGGAGCCCGGCGTACGCGCTCGCACCCGGCGAGCGGTCGAGTTCCGTCTGGCTGGTGGCGGGCGGCGCGTTCGGGCCCGAGCTGGTCGCGCAAGTGCCCGGCCGCTGCTCGGGCGGGGTGTGGCTGGACCGTACGGGCCGGATGCTCGCGCTCGACCAGCGCCTGGACGGGCGCACGAAGACGGTCGCCGTCGATCTGGAGCGCGGGGGTGAGGTCTCGCCGCTGCTCCAGATCGGCGACGACTCCGACGACCGGCTGCTGCTCGCCGACCCCGGCAGCGGCTTCGTCCTGGTGCGCTCCAACGCGCCCGGCGAGGACCGGATCGGCTGGGGCCAGCTCGGTTCGACCTTGCCGATACGTTTCCCCGAAGCGCTGCGCCTGGAGGACTGCATGGTGACGCCGTTCGCCATACAGGCCGGCCAGGTCCTCAATCCCGAGGCCTGCGCGGTGGCGCTCAGGATCGACGGCGCGGCGGGCAGCTGGGCCGGGATCTGGTCGCCGCAGCAGCGCGGGACGCAGCAGTTCGCGGCGCCGTACGGGTGGCTGGGCAGCGGTCTTTGGTCTCCGGGCCAGGAGCTGCTGCTGCCGTACGTGACCGAGGACACCCCGTGCGGCCTCGCCCGGATGGCACCGGCCGCGCCGGAGCCGGAGTGCCTGCCGGAGCCCGTCGAGGCCGCGCCCGAGCCCGTACCGGCCGCGAACGCGCTGCGGCCGGTTCCGCTGCAACAGGCTCTGCTTACAGGGCGGTTGGCGGGGCGCTGACGACGCCTCAGCCGTGCTTGAGCCCCAGTACCTCGGCCGCCGCGAAGGTCTCCCCCGCCGGGCGGTCCTCGTACCACGGGGTGATCAGCTCATCGAGCTCGTCGTACGTGAACACCTCCTTGGCGGTGTCGAACTTCGCGGCCACCTTGGGCCGTTCGACCACCGCGACCATCCCGCCGTGCACCACGAGCAGCTGCCCGTTGACCTTCGCGGCAGCCGGTGAGGCGAGGTAGCCGACGAGCGGGGCGACATGCTCGGGCGCCAGCTTGTCGAGTCCGCCGTCCGTCGGCTCCTGGAAGCCGGCGAAGACGTCCTCGGTCATCCGCGTACGGGCGCGCGGGCAGATGGCGTTGGCCGTGACCCCGTACTTGCCGAGCGCAAGGGCGGAGGACGTGGTCAGACCCACGATGCCGCCCTTCGCCGCGGCGTAGTTGGGCTGGCCGGCCGAGCCCGCGAGGAAGGCCTCGGACGAGGTGTTGATGATCCGCCCGAAGACCGGGCCACCCGCCGCCTTCGACCGCTCGCGCCAGTGCACGGAGGCGAAGTGCGTCGTGTTGAAGTGGCCCTTGAGGTGGACCCGGATCACCGAGTCCCACTCGTCCTCGGACATCGAGAAGACCATCCGGTCGCGCAGAATGCCCGCGTTGTTGACCAGGATGTCCAGCTTGCCGAACGAGTCGATCGCCAACTGCACCAGCTGACGGGCCTGTTCGTGGTCGGCGACATCGCCCAGGTGCGCGACGGCCTGGCCGCCCGCCGCCTCGATCTCGGCCACGACCTGCTCGGCGGGGGTCGCCGAGGCCTCCCCCGAACCGTCTCTGCCCGGCTGCCCGAAGTCGTTGACGACGACACTCGCACCGAGCCTGGCCAGTTCCAGGGCCTCGGCCCGGCCGAGGCCGCGCCCGGCCCCGGTGACGATCGCGGAGAGGCCGGCAAGCGGGCCAGTCTGCTGTGACATCAAAGTCCCCTCGTAGACAATCGGTTCGACGTGCTCAGATCTCGATGCAGGTGCGCAGTGCGACACCCGTCCGCATCTGCTCGATCGCCTCGTTGATCTCGCTCAGCGGCACGCGGTGCGTGATGAGGCCCTCGAGGTCGATACGGCCGGCGCGCCACAGCGCGATGGACCGCTCGTACGAGGCGAGGACATCGCCGCCGCCGTACATGGACGGCAGGATCTTCTTCTCGTCGAAGAACAGCTCGAACATGTTGAACTGCAGGTAGTCGTCGAGCGCGCCCGCGCCGACCACGATGAGGCTGCCGCCGCGGCGGGTGGTCTCGTACGCCTTGCGGGCGGTCGCGGACTTGCCGACGACCTCGAAGACGTAGTCGAAGCCTTCGCCGCCGGTGATGCTCTGCTTGGCGTCGTCCAGCTCCTCGGGCGACACCGCCTTGGTGGCACCGAACTTGAGCGCCGCCTCACGCCGCGAGGCCACCGGGTCCACGGCCACGATCTCGGCGGCACCCTTGAGCTTCGCGCCCTGGATCGCGGAGATGCCGACACCGCCGCAGCCGATCACGGCGACCGACGAACCGGCCGCGACGTCCGCGGTGTTGATCGCCGCACCGAGCCCGGTGGTGACACCGCAGCCGATGAGCGCGGCGATGTCGAAGGGCACGTCGTCCGGGATCGGCACGGCGCAGCGCGCGTCGACCACGGTCTCCTCGGCGAAGGTGCCGGTGCCGGCGAAGCCGAACACATCACCGCTGGGGCGCTTGTAGTTGGGGATGCCGGCGTTCATGAACCCGGCCAGACACAGCTGCTTCTGGCCGCGCTTGCACGCGGGGCAGGTCTCGCACGCGGGCAGCCAGCACACCAGGACCCGGTCGCCCGGCTTGACGTGCGTGACGCCCTCGCCGACCTCGAGGATCTCGCCGGCGCCCTCGTGCCCCGGCACGAACGGGCCGGGCTGCGGCAGCACACCGCTCATCGCGGACAGGTCCGAGTGGCACAGGCCGGTGGCCCGCACCCGGATCTTCACCTTGCCGGGCCCGAAGCCGGTGGTCTCGAAGTCGTCGAGCACTTCCAGCTTGTCCTGGCCGATCTCGTGCAGTACTGCTGCGCGCATGGTGCGGCTCCTTCTCGGATGCGGTGCGGAACAGGCGTCGTACGTGAGGGAGTTACGGGGATCAGGAGTGCTCGACCACGGTGTCCGCGAGCACGGGCGCGTCGTCCCGTTCGGCCGCGGTCACCGACACCTGGACCTTGCCGTCGAGCTGCCAGATGCGGATCCGCAGGGTCTCGCCGGGGAAGACCACACCCGCGAAGCGTGTGGTGTACGAGCGGACGCGGGTCACATCGCCGTCGAGCACGCTGTCGACGATGGCCTTCAGCGTCATCCCGTAGGAACACAGCCCGTGCAGGATCGGCTTGTCGAAGCCGGCCAGCTTGGCGAACTCGGGGTCGGCGTGCAGCGGGTTCCAGTCCCCGGACAGGCGGTACAGGAGCGCCTGGTCCTCGCGGATCGGCTTCTCGACCGTCTTGTCCGGTGCGCGGGCGGGCAGTTCGAGGCGGTCGGACGGTCCGCGCTCACCGCCGAAGCCGCCCTCGCCGCGGACGAAGATCTGGGTGTCACAGGTCCACAGCGGGCCCTGGTCGTCGGTGACCTCCGAGCGCATCACGATCACGGCGGCCTTGCCCTTGTCGTACACGGCCGGGATCGTCGAGCTCTGAACAGCCTTGCCCTTGACGGGGATCGGCCGGTGCAGCGTGACCTTCTGACCGCCGTGCAGGACCGCGGCGAGGTTGACGTCGATCCCGGGCGCGGAGAGACCGCCCGCGGCGGCCATCCCCCCGCCCGCCACGGTCGCGAAGCTCGGCAGGACCTGAAGCTTGGATTCGAGGGTGTAGCGCAGCTCGTCCGGGTCGGTCGCGGGGATTCCCGCGCCCAGGCCCAGGTGGTAGAGCTGGATGTCCTTGTGGTCCCAGGTCAGGTCGGTGCTGCGCGGCTCGGAGGAGACGGCCTTTGCGGCATCAATGGGCATGGGGACGCTGCTCCTTGGGCTGTTTCATGCGCGTGAGCAGTGCGGTCACGCACGTGGAAGACCTCGGTGCGGCCGTCCGCACCGTCGGCCGCACCGAGGTCGCATCGGACCGGCCCCGATGCGTTCCGCACGAGCCCCCGAGGGCCCGTTCTAGAACGCGTTCTAGGCCAGTGATCCCCATGTATAACGCAGCCCCCGGCACTTGTGAAGGGTTCGGGCAGTACGTTCTGACGACACGTCAGATACAGGGTCTGTGCAGGAAGTTCCTCCTCAGGAGCTGCTGGTCTTCCTCTTCAGGAGCGTGCAGGTCTTCCTCTTCGGGAGCGCGCTGATGCCACTGTCATGCGCCGGGCATGACATTTGTCCTACGGAGGTCCTGACAGGAGGTTCTGCCGCCGCCCCACCCCCGCTCCGTACGGTCATGGCATGACAACGACCACGCCGGCCGTGGACCTGAGCACAGCGGTCCGGGCCTTCCCCTCCGTCACCGCCGTGGACGGCGTCGACCTGCGCATCGAGCGCGGTGAGACCGTCGCGCTGCTCGGTCGCAACGGCGCCGGCAAGTCCACCACGCTCTCGCTCCTGCTCGGCCTGGACGAGCCCGACGCGGGCACGGTCCGCCTGTTCGGCGAGAGGCCCGAACTCGCCGTCCGCGCGGGGCGGGTGGGCGCGATGCTGCAGGACGGCCGCCCGATCCCGCGGGTCACGGTGCGCGAGCTCGTCACCTTCGTGGGCCGTACGTATCCGCGGCCGATGCCGGTCGCCGAAGCCCTCGCGCTCGCCGGTCTGAGCGAGTTCGCCGACCGGCGCGTGGACCGGCTCTCGGGCGGTCAGGTGCAGCGCGTACGGTTCGCCCTCGCGCTCGCCGGGAACCCCGGGCTGATCGTGCTCGACGAGCCGACCGCGGCCCTCGATGTCGAGGCCCGCCACGCGTTCTGGAAGGCGATGCGCGGCTATGCGCGGCGCGGCAACACGGTGCTCTTCTCCACGCACTACCTGGAGGAGGCCGATGCGAACGCCGACCGGATCGTGGTCATCGACCACGGCCGGATCGTCGCGGACGGCACCGGCGATGACCTCAAGCGGCGGGCCGGCGGGACGCTTGTCTCCTTCGACCTCGCCGGGCAGGACTCCGGCTGGCTGACCTCACTGCCCGGGGTGACCGCCGTGGAGATACGCGGCGAGCGGGCGAGCCTGCGCAGCGAGGACTCGGACGCGACCGTGGTCGCGCTCGCCGGGCGAGGCGCCGTACGGGCCCTGCGGGTCCAACCCGCCTCCCTGGAGGACGCGTTCCTCGCCCTGACCACCCCTGATCTGGAGCTGGTGCGATGACCGCCGACCTCGTCAAGCCGCGGCCCCACTCCGCGCTGCTCGACTATCTGCGCCTCGAAGTCCGCCGGACCCTGCGCGACACCGGCTTCGTGGTCTTCGGGATCGGGATGCCCGTCCTGATGTACCTGCTGTTCACCAACCTCGGTGCGAGCGGCGAGGACGCGGGCGCCTGGAAGACCTCGGCCATGGTCGGCATGGCGGCCTACGGCGCGCTGGGCGCGGCCCTCGGCACCGGAACCGCCGTCGCCGACGACCGCGCGCACGGCTGGCTGCGCCAGCTCAGGGTCACCCCGCTCACCCCGCGCCAGGTGGTGACGGGCCGGGCGCTGAGCGGTTCGGTGACGGTGCTTCCGGCGATCGCCGCCGTACTGACCGCGGGCGCGCTCATCAACGGCGTACGCATGGACGCCTGGCAGTGGGTCGCCCTGGTCCTGCTCCTGTGGCTGGGCGCGCTGCCGTTCACCCTGCTCGGCCTCGGCAACGGCTACCGCCTCAGCACCCAGACCACCGGCGTCGTCAACATGATCTGCAATATGGGCCTGGCCGTCATCGGGGGCCTGTGGTTCCCGTCCGAGCTGTTCCCCGGCTGGCTGCGCACCGTGTCCGACTACACGCCCGCGCACAGCTTCGCGGACCTCGGCTGGTCGACGGCCGAAGGCGCGGCGCCGGGTGCCACCACGGTCCTCGTGCTGTGCGGCTGGCTGCTGCTGTTCGGCGCGTATGCCGCCTCGTCCTATCGTCGTTCGGCACGGACGGTGTGACCATGACCCCCGTGACGCATACGCAGAGCGAGCGGCCGGGCCAGGCGCAGAGCGGGAGCGGGCCGGTGCGACCCCGGCGCAAGGGAGGGCCCGGACCGCGCAGCGCGTTCGCGTTCCTGCCGTGGCTGCTGCTCGGCATGGGCGCCTTCTCCAATGTCGTACGCGGAGAGACTCCCAATCCCTGGGTGGGCGGGATCGGACTGCTCGTCTTCAACTCCCTTTACGTCTCCGTGGTGTTGCAGACCTTCCGCCGGCGCGATGCCCACTGGACCTACGTGGCTCTCACCGGCATGGCGGCGGTCACCTTCGGCCTCACGATCGGGTACGGCGGTCCGTGGCTCGCCCTGTTCCCGCTGCTGTCCCTCGCGGTCGGTACGGCGCTGCGCGGGCGCCGCCTTGCCTGGACCGTCGGGGCACTGACCGTTTCGGCCGCCGTCACCGGGGCCTGGCGGGACGCGGACGCCTGGTCGGCGGTGACCAGCGGTTACGGCACGCTGCTCTCCGGGCTTGTCACCGCCGCGATCCTCGCGCTCTCGGAGAAGGTGGTCGAACTGCGCGAGACCCGCGAGGAGTTGGCGCGGGTGGCCGTGGAGCAGGAGCGGCTGCGCTTCTCGCGCGATCTGCACGATCTGCTCGGCCACACGCTCTCCCTGATCGTGGTGAAGTCCGAGGCCGCCCGGCGGCTCGCACCCCATGACCGGGACGCGTCGCTGCGGCAGATCGCCGATATCGAGACGGTGGGCCGCCAGGCGCTCACCGAGATACGCGAGGCGGTCACCGGCTACCGCGAGTCCAGCCTCTCCGCCGAACTCGACCGCGCCCGCGACACCTTGGCGTCCGCGCGCATCGAAGCGGTGGTCCGCCAGTCCGGTCCCGCGCCGTCCCCGGTGGCGGGCGCGCTGCTCGCCTGGGTCGTACGGGAGGCCGTCACCAATGTCGTACGGCACTCCGGCGCGACGAGCTGCCGTATCGAGGTCGCCGGCACCACCGAGGCCACCCGGCTCACCGTCACCGACGACGGCAGGTCCCCGGGCAAGGGCGCCCAGGCCTCCGGCAGCGGACTGCGCGGGCTGACCGAGCGCCTTGCGCAGGCGGGCGGTGAGCTGGAGTGGGGGCCTGGGG
>NZ_JAAKZW010000141.1 GCF_011044995.1 Streptomyces mesophilus
GAGCCCGCCCTCAACCGCAGCCCCCGCACCCCCAAAGGCAACGTATCCACCAGCGGCTCGCGGGCGATCCGTTCCTCGAAGCGGCCGGAGATGTGCGCGTTCCCGTTGCGCAGGTCGAAACGTCCGGCGATCTCCCTGGCCTGGGCGTACAGCAGCTCGTACAGCTCGGCCGCCGTGCGTGGGGCTCCCGCGTACCGGACCGTCTCCAGATCGCCGTGCCCCAGCTCCTTCAACCGCCGCAGCAGCACCAGAACGCCGCCGTTCAGGGACAGTTGGGCGTCCACGTCCGCGAGCGGGCCGAGCTGGGCCGCGTGTTCGGCCAGGATCTCGAGACCGCGTGCCTCGTTGCCGGTCAGGGCGCAGAACTCGATGTGCTGCCCGACGCTGCGCAGCAGGCTGTCGTCGCCCCGTACAAGGTGGTAGCCCTTGAGGTGGTGCGTGCGCGCCTCGCGGAAACGTCCCAGGCGGAGCAGGGGAAGCAGGGTGTGCGCGAGGACGCGGTGCGGCTCCTCCTTGCAGGACTTGCCGCCGTCGGTCACCGGCCGCCAGACCTCGAGCGCCTTCTCGTCCTCGCCGCGGGCGGCCCAGTAGCGCCCCTGGGTCCCCAGCTCGCAGGCGTGGCAGTTGCTCATCGCGTCGCGCTCGGCCGCCGTCCAGGCTGCCACCGCACGGTCGGCTCGCTCGAGGTCGCCGGTCGACTCCGCGAGGTAGAACTCGCACTGCCGCACGGCCCGTTCGCTGTGGCCGGCGAGGCGGTAGCGGCGCTCCATGTCCGCGAACCAGTGCTCGACATCGGGGATCGACACCTCGGGCACATCGATGATGTCGCCGGTCACCCACTTGAAGGACCAGAACAGACTGTGGGTCCCCCACCGGTCGAAGGCGCCCGGATCCCGGTCGTACTCCTGAAGCAGCCGCGCGAACGGAACAAGCGCCTTGGTGCGCTCCGAGCTCCAGGTGTACGCGTCGACGAGCGCGGACAGGGCCTGCCGCAGCAGCCCCGCGTCGCCCGAACGCTCGGCCGCGGCGCACAGCTCCTCGGCACGGGCGGAGCGCGCCGGCCCGTACGGATTGCTGCTGTTGTGGTAAATCGCCTGCTGGATCTCCTGCGGGTCGGTGAGGCTCACTTCCCGTCCTCCCCGTTCTCGGTGATGCCGTGGGTCGCCCACTCCAGGAGCCCCAGGAACGACCGGTTGAGCAGCGTCGTATCGGCGGGCCGCAGCGGGCGCTGCGACATCAGCAGGGCCTGGCCGTACAGCGACTCGATCGCCATGCCGGTCAGCTCCGCGTCCGGGAGCGCCGAAATCCGCCTGATCAGCGCATTGTTGTGGTTCAGGACGAGCCGGGCGCGCGGCGCCGAGCCGCGCAGCGAGCCGAGGATGCTGCTCCACAGCGCATCGCCGCTCGCCTGCGCGCCCTCCTGGGCGCTCGCCCGGTCGCGCTCATGGCGCGCCTGCCGGTCGTCGAGGAACAGCGCCGGCACGGCCACCGGCTGGAAGGCGCGCAGCGCCACATCGCAGTCGAGCGCGTCCAGTCGGGCCCGCGCCGTCGCCAGGAACGGGGCGAGGGCCAGCTCGGTGGAGACCTCGACCGTGTCGAGGCGGTCGGTGACGGCGCCCGCGTCCAGTTCGGTGACGCTCACGCCCGGCCGGATCCCGGGCAGCAGGGCGAGCAGCTCGGCGTCGTACGTATAGCCAGCATTGATCACGCCGAGGCCGTGCGCCGCCGCGATCGGGGCGATCTGGCGGAACTCCTCGACGGTGCGCGTGAAGTGGATCTGCGGGTGCGCCGCCGTGAACTCGGCCAGGTTCGCGGTGCCGTCGCTGGTCTCGAACGGCAGCCAGGGCAGCATGAGTTCGAGCAGCTCGGGATCGTGCCGCGCCAGGGACTTCACGCCCAGGTGGTGCACCTGGAGGAAGGCGGACAGACGCTGCGGGTCGCCGACGGCGAGCCCGGCCAGCCACTCCCGTACGCGGCCGCCGAGCGCTTCCCGTACGGCTTCGAGGGTCTCGTCGTCGTAGAGGTTCTCGCGTGAGGCGGTCGGGCGCAGGGTGTCGGTGTCGAGCACGGCGCGTACGAAGAAGGCCCAGTCCGGCAGCAGATTGTCCGCGCGGTCCGTGAGCAGCATGCCCTTCAGGTGCACGCGGTGACCGGCGCGATGTGCGGGGCTGGTCGGCTCCGGCAGGACGTACGCGACCCCGCGGACGCCCGCGACCGGCAGATCGAGGTCGATGGAGTCGAGCGGTGTGAAGCCGAAGGTCCTGGTGCAGTGCCCGGCGAGCGCGACGCGGCGGGCCGCCGGTGACGGGAAGCCGCGGTCCCAGACGGCCGGCAGTTCGGTGATCTGCCGCCGCGTCGAGCCGTCGCTGAAGACGATGTCGTACGGGAGCAACGCACCGAAGTCCCGGGCCAGTTCCTCCACACGGGCCGGGGCGGTCCACTCCTCGGCGCCCCGCCGCGGCTCCAGGTACACCGTGGTGCCGGGCTCGGTGCGGGCCTCGTCGGGCAGGACGCGCACGGTGTACGAGCCGTCGTCCGAGGCCAGCCACTCGACGGGCGGCGCCTCGGGGGAACGTGCGGACCGGGTGACCACCCGGATCCGGCGCGCGACCACGAAGCAGGCGAGCAGCCCGATCCCGAACTGCCCGAGGAACTCCTGCCGCGCGCTCTCCAGACCTTCGGCTCCGCCGCGCTTGGAGCTGCGCCCGATCGTGGCGAGCAGGGTGTGCACCTCGGCCTCGGTCAGACCGATGCCGCTGTCCTCCATCGCCACCCGGCCGCCGCTCGCGGTCAGTTGGATCCGCTGCGGTGCGTCACCGTCCACGGCCCGGCGGGCGGTCACGGCGTCCACCGCGTTCTGCAGCAGCTCCCGTACGTAGACCCGAGGGCTCGAGTACAGGTGGTGGGAGAGCAGGTCGACCAGGCCGCGCAGATCGACCTGGAAGGTGTGCGGGGAGGTCGGCGGGCTGCCGGTCTCGGCGGACGTCATGGGTGAGTCACCTCGCGTGTGCGCACGGACGGATGGCGACCGCGAGGCCCCCCCTCACAGATCGCGAAGACGGGTGAAGCGTAGAGCCAGGCACTGACATCGAGCTCGGCAATTTTTCCCCCACCCTCTGTTGAAATTCCAATCTACGGAATACATTTTCCGCGATGTGGTGACGGGGGTGCTCATCTCGCAATGAATCGGGCAGCGAGTCGACCCCCGGCGAACAGAAGAGGGGAGTCCCGTGCACAGCAGCGCTTCGCCGGTCCGCAAGGCCGCGGCCGAACTCATCGGCACCGCGGCCCTGGTGGCCGTCGTCGTCGGTTCCGGACTGCAGGCCGCCCGGCTTACGGAGGACACCGCGGTCCAGCTTCTCGCCAACTCCCTGGCCTCGGCGATCGGACTCGGGCTGCTCATCGCGCTGTTCGGGCCGGTCTCGGGCGGACAGCTCAATCCGGTGGTGACGCTGTCGGCCTGGTGGCTCGGCCGGCGCGACGGCAGCGGCCCGGGTACGCGCGAAGCGCTCGCGTATGTCGCGGCGCAGACGGTGGGTGCGGTCGCCGGTGCGCTGCTCGCGGAGGCGATGTTCGGGCGCGCTGAGGTCGTCTGGTCGACGCAGGAGCGGATCGGGGACCGGCTGCTGCTGGGTGAGGTCGTCGCCACCGCGGGTCTGGTGCTGTTGATCTGCGGGCTCACCCGGATCGGGCGTACGCAGCTCGCGCCGGTCGCGGTGGCCGCGTATATCGCCGCGGCGATCTGGTTCACGTCGTCCGGCTCGTTCGCCAATCCGGCGGCGACGGTCGGGCGCGCGTTCACCGACTCGTTCACCGGGATCTCCCCCGGTTCGCTGCCGGGCTTCATCGCGGCCCAACTGGCCGGTGGCGCCATGGGTCTGGCCCTGGCAGCGGTCCTTTACGGGAAGCCGGTTGGACGGGACGCCTCAGGCTCCGGTCCTGGCCAGGACCGTCGGGTCAGCCCGGAAAGCGCAGATACTGCGGCGGTACGGATGCGGTGAGCCACACCCCGTTCGCGCTGACCTTGAAGACATGGCCGTCGCGGTGCATCGCGCCCGCGTCCACGGAGAGGATCACGGGGCGGCCGCGGCGGGCGCCGACGCGCGTGGCGGTTTCGCGGTCGGCCGAGAGATGCACGTCATGGCGGGCCATCGCGCTCAGGCCGTGCGTGCGGATCGCGTCCAGATTGCGGGCGACGGTGCCGTGATAGAGGTACGGCGGCGGTGTGGCGGGCGGCAGGTCCAGGTCGACCTGGACCGTATGGCCCTGGCTGGCGCGGATCCGGCGGCCGTCGACCGCGAACCGCTTCTTGTCGTTGTGCGCGACCACATGCTCCAGCTCGGCCCGGCTGAACACGAATCCGTGCGCGGCCGCCGCGGCGATCAGGGTGTCGATCTCGACCCAGCCGTTGGCGTCGAGGGTGAGGCCGATCCGCTCCGGCTGGTGGCGCAGGTGCTTGGAGAGGTACTTGGAGACGCGTACGGTCCGCCTCTCGTCGATCCCCGCGATCTCGTGGATCTCGTCGGGTGTTCTGTCAGTCATCGCCCCAGAATGCCGGGCGGCCTCCGGATCGCGCATCCTGATTTCCCTCAGTCCAGATTCAGGTGGCTACGAGGTGGCTCTTAATTCCCCGAAATTTAACGGGAGTTAGGCATGATCCACAGGCAACCCGGGTTATCCACAGGCTGATTGAGGATTATGTGGATAACTCGCGGCTGACTCAAGGCACTTGGTCAACTGGCACTGATTCATTCCGCTTTGCGGCCAATGCGTCCAAGGTCCGTGCGTGCACCTCGCGTTCGGCCGCCGTCGCGATGAAGATCGACATGCTGTCGGCGCCAACCAGCCCTCGTACCAGATCGATCGTGTGCACCGGAAGGGCCACCGGAACGTCCGCGGAAGGGTGCGTGGGCGCCGGCGCGGCGCCCAGATGCTGCTGCAGATAACGGGTCGCGAACGTACGCATGGCGCGCGCGAGTTCGGCGTCCACGGTGTGCTGGGCGAGCGGCCGGAGTCTGCGGACGAGTGCGGCGGCCTCGGCCGCGTCCGCGTCCGTCGGCGGCTGTTGTTCGAGGTAGCGCTGGAAGACATGCTCGGTCGTGAACTCCAGGAAACGGGACGCTATGTGCTCGACCTGGACCCGCAACTCCCGCAGATGCCCGGCGATCGCGTGCAGCGGCACCCCTGCCGCGTGCAATTCGGCCGCCACGGCCAGCTCTTGAGGACTCGGCACGAGGAACTCGTCCTCCCGGCCCGGAATCCTTTCCAGTACGCCGAGTTCGACCGCTTCCTCGACCGCCGCCTCATCCGGTTCTCCGCCGAACTTCAGGTCGAGCTCGGCGCGGGTGATCCGGTCGGCCTTCTCGTCCGTCCAGGGGCCGTCGACCTCGGCCACCAGGCCGAGCACCCCGCCGAGGCCGCGGCCGGAGTCCCAGGCCTCGAGGAGTTCCTTGATCGACGCCAGGGTGTAGCCGCGGTCCAGGAGATCGGCTATCTGCCGCAGCCGGGCGAGATGGGCGTCCCCGTACACATTGGACCGGCCCCTGCGCTCGGGGCGGGGAAGCAGGCCGCGGTCCTGGTAGGCGCGGATGGTACGGACCGTGGCGCCGCTGTGGTGGGCGAGGTCCTCGATCCGGTACTCGGCCCGGTGCCCCGCGCCCGACGTCTGCTCCGCCACGCTCCCCGCCCTCTCCTCAGCGCCGCGCACCCGGCGCGCTCACCGGCATGCTCACCGGCGCGCTCACCGGCGTGCCCCTCATGCGATGGCCGACCGCCCGATCGCCCCCGCCGCGACGCGCGCCGCAGGGGATGCGGCCAGATACTCCACCGCTGTGCGCAGTGAGCCCTCCTGCGAGGGATGGTACGTCCGCCGCAGATAGCGGGGTACGGCCGAGCCGATCTCCTTCCAGGTGGGCAGCAGCCCTTTGCGTACGGCCCGGTTGTGCTCCCGCAGCGAATACCTGAGCCGGCCGCCGAGCAGGGGGTGTCGCCACGGCCCACCGGCGGCCCTGCCCGAAGAGGTCGGAGAGGTCGAAGAGGTCGGAGAGGTCGGAGAGGGATCGTGGCGCAGGAGATACGCGGCGCCCCATACCCACAGGTAGAGCATCACCGGCGCGGTCACCGCCATGCCGGCGATGCGCCGCGTATAGCGGGGCAGTCCTTCGCCGCCGCAGTGCTGGTACATGTCGAAGGCGACCGAGCGGTGCTCGACCTCCTCCGCGCCGTGCCAGCGCAGCAGATCGAGCATCACCGGATCCGAACCCGCCTCGTCAAGGCCGTCCGCGTCCAGCACCCAGTTGCCCAGGACCGCGGTGAACTGCTCGATCGCCGCGATGACCGCCAGGCGGAAACGCAGCCACTCCTGGGCCCCTATCGGTGCGCCCAGCGGGGGGCGCTCGCCCAGCAGCCGGTCGAAGAGCAGATCCACATAGCGCGTGTACGGCTCCGTCCGAAGGCCGTTGGCCGCGAGGTGGTCGAGCACGTGCGCGTGCTGCACGCTGTGCGTCGCCTCCTGGCCCATGAAGCCCTTGACGTCCTTCAGGAGCACCGGGTCCCCGACCAGCGGGAGCGCCTCCTTGAACACCTTCACGAACCAGCGCTCGCCCGCCGGAAGCAGCAGGTGCAGCACATTGATGACATGGGTGGCCGTCGGCTCGTCCGGTATCCAGTGCAGCGGGGTGGACTCCCAGTCGAAGGAGACCCGGCGCGGCACGATCGCGTAGTGGCCTTCCCCCTCGACCGCGTAGTGGCCTTCCCCCGCGCTCATACCGGCCTCCCCCTCGCTCATACCGGCGGCTCCAAACGTGCGATCGCCCGCAGCGCCTTGGGTGTGAAGCGGGACAGCAGATGGGCGCCGCGCGCCTCCGGGGTCACGGGCACCACCGCCTGGTTGGTGAGCACCGCGTTCAGGATGGCGTCGGCGACCTTCTCCGGCGGGTAGTTGCGCAGCCCGTACAGTCGCGAGGTGCGCTTCTGCCGGCGCTTCTCCTCGGCGGCGTCGACCCCGGCGAAGCGGGCGGTCGCGGTGATGTCGGTGTTCACGAAGCCGGGGCAGATCGCGGAGACGCCGATGCCCTGCCCTGCCAGTTCGGCACGCAGGCACTCGCTGAGCATCAGGACCGCGGCCTTCGACGTCGAGTACGCGGGCAGCGCCTTCGAGGGCTGATACGCCGCCGCGGACGCGGTGTTGACGATATGGCCGCCCTGTCCGCGCTCGGCCATCTGCCCGCCGAAGATCCGGCAGCCGTGGATCACGCCCCACAGATTGACGTCGAGTACCTTCTTCCAGTCCTCGCTCGTGGTGGCGAAGAACGAGCCGGACAGACCGATCCCCGCATTGTTGACCAGGACGTCGACGATCCCGTACTCGGCGGCGACCTTCACGGCCAGCTTCTCCATGGCCGCCTCGTCGGAGACATCGAGCTGCTCGCCCCAGGCCTCGGGCGCGCCGATCAGACCCGCCAACTCCGCCGTACGAGCGGCCCCTTCACCATTGCGGTCCACCGCGACCACGCGCGCCCCGGCCTCCGCGAACGCGAACGCCGTGGCCCGCCCGATCCCGCTCGCCGCGCCCGTGACCAGGACGAGCTGGCCGGCGAACCGCTCGGCGTAGGCGTGGGCGCGCTTGGTCCGCTTGACGGGCACGGCGGCCGCCGTCCGCGCGGGGGTCTCCACCGACGTCACGAACTCGCCGATCCACGCGGCGAGTTGATCCGGACGGGTCCGCGGCACCCAGTGCTTGGCCGCCACCGTCCTGCGCGTCAGCCGCGGCACCCACTGCTCGAGATCGTCGTAGAGCTTCGGCGACAGGAACATGTCCCCGGTCGGCGTGATCAGCTGCACCGGTGCGTGCGCACGGGCGTCGGCCCGCGGCCGGCTCAGCCTCGCCCGTACGTTGTCCCGGTAGAGCCACGCGCCGTGGGCGGCGTCGCTCGGCAGCGAAGGCGTGGGGTAGTCGCCGGCCGGCACCTTCTCCACCCGCGCGAGCAGCCGCGGCCACTGCTTGCCGAGCGGCCCGCGCCAGGCGAGCTCCGGCAGGACGGGGGTGTGCAGCATGTACACGTACCAGGACTTGGCGCCCTGGCCGAGGAGCTGGCCGACCTTGCGCGGGGTCGGACGGGTCATCCGCTTCTTGATCCAGTGCCCGAAGTGGTCGAGCGACGGACCGGATATCGAGGTGAAGGACGCCACCCTGCCCTGCGTACGCTCCACCGTCGCGAACTCCCAGGACTGGACCGAGCCCCAGTCGTGCCCCACCAGATGCACCGGCTCGTCCGGGCTCACCGCGTCGGCGACGGCCAGGAAGTCATCGGTCAGCTTCTCCAGCGTGAAGCCGCCGCGCAGCGGGGTCGGTGCCGTGGACCTGCCATGGCCCCGTACGTCGTAGAGCACCACATGGAACTGCTCCGCAAGCCGCACCGCGACCTCCGACCAGACCTCCTTGGAGTCCGGGTATCCGTGCACCAGGAACACGGTCGGCCGGTCCGGCTCGCCCAGCTCGGCGACGCACAGCTCCACGCCCCCGGTCCGCACCCAGCGCTCGCGTGCACCCTTCAACAGTCCACTCCCGCTCATGAGTTGGCTCCCGGTCTTCCCGCGTCCATCGCTCGTGCTCACGCCGCCTTCTCCCGCCCCCACCGCTGTACGTGCGGCAGCTCGTCGTCCAGCCAGAACGCGCTCTCGACCGGGTCCCTGGAATCCGTCACGACGAGGAGCTCCTCGAACTTCGCGCCCGTGCCCCGGAATCCGAGATGCGGTTCGACCGCCCAGAGCCCCGGCTGCGGCGGGTGATCGGAGAACTTGTAGGGCGACCACAGCGGCGACCAGCCGTCCCGGTGCCCGTGCAGCGCATCGCTCGCGAGGCCCTTGAGGGACTGGGTGCCGAAGCCGAAGAGATGCGGGTTGAACCGCCGCTCCTTGACCTGGTCCACCTTGTGCGCGATCACCCCGAACGGGTAGGCGCGATGCCGGTTCGCGTATCCCTGCTGCCGCATCAGGCGCTCCACGTCCTCGTAGATCTCGCGCAGCGGGCGCCGTTCGCGCACCTCGCGCAGAATCAGCTCCCGGTGGGCTTCGAGGTCGTCGAGCAGCTTGTCGTGCAGCGGGTTCGGGCCGAGGCAGCCGGAGTAACCGATGTCCGCCGTATAGCCGTTGAGGACAGGAGCCATGTCGAGGATGTACGGCATCCCCGGCTCGAGCGCGCGGTTGGTCGGGAAGAACTGCAACGGGATCCTGAAGCCCGTGAAGGCCGTGCGGTCCCCGAACCACGCGAAGGGCAGATGGAACCAGTCCCGCACCCCGCGCTCCCGCAGCCACACCCGCTGCATCCGGGCGGCCTCGCGCTCGGTCACACCGGGGGTGAGCTGGGCGGCGACCGCCTCGGCGCACTCGTACGCGAGCGCCTGCACCTCCTTGAACCCCCTGAGCCGCCCGTCGAGTTCAACCACTGAGCCCATGCCACCCCGCCCCGTCCGTCCGGTCGTGCATTCGCGTGCTCTACGTGTCCGTAACTTGACACTGATGAATGTGACAATGTCCGGCGGCGACGTCAAGGGGTGTGCACGGGCTGTGGATAACTCGCCGGGCAGGGCCCAATGGCCCGTGACAGCCGGGCATTTGGGCACCTGTGCCCCACGTAGGGGCTGGATAAGTTCCTGCTATGCACACGCGCCGTCTCGCCCGTCTCTCCTGCTCCGCAGCGGTATTCGCGGGTCTCCTGCTCGCTTCCTGCGGTACGGAACAGGCCGGCGGGGACGCGGCGGCGCCCGTCGGCGCGCCCAACGGCATTGAGAAGCTCTCCGGCGCGGAGGTGATGCAGCGCTCCCGCGAGACGATGGCCGACCTGCAGTCCTTCCAGCGGGTCTACACCCCGGCGCTGCCGGCCGAGGCCGCACCGGGTGTCGTCGCGCGGTCGGACCTGGAGAACGGCTGCTCGATCACCTACGACGTGGGGGACACCGGCACCATGGACGTCAGGGTCGGTGAGCGGGGCATCTACATGCGCGGAGACGAGAAGTCCCTCACGCGGCAGCAGGGTCCCGAGGCGGCCAAGCGCTTCCAGGGCTTCAGCCTGGAGAACACGAAGGACGCCCCGGGGACCACGTACAAGAAGGGTGAGCCCACCGAGATCGACGGGATCCCTGTGCTGCCCCTCGAGGTGACAGAGGACGGCAAGGCCCGGAGCGAAACGGCCCCTACCCGGGGTCGGACCGGCCCCTACCCAAAGTCGGACCCCTACGGGCCCGTACACCCCAAGTCGGATACGGAGACAGGAGCAGGGTCTGACGCCGGAGGTGACCCGCGCCACTACCTTCGGAATGTGACTGTGATCGCGACCGAAAGCCTGAGCAAGCGGTTCCCCAGGGTGACCGCTCTTGACCGGCTCTCCATGGACATCGGCCCGGGTGTGACCGGACTCGTCGGTGCCAACGGAGCCGGCAAGTCCACGTTGATCAAGATTCTTCTTGGTCTGTCCCCCGCCACCGAGGGCCAAGCCGCCGTGCTCGGTCTGGACGTCGCGACCAAGGGGGGCGAGATCCGCGAGCGGGTCGGGTACATGCCCGAGCACGACTGCCTGCCGCCGGACGTCTCGGCCACCGAGTTCGTCGTCCACATGGCCCGGATGTCGGGACTGCCGCCGGCCGCGGCGCGCGAGCGCACGGCCGACACCCTTCGCCACGTCGGCCTGTACGAGGAGCGCTACCGCCCCATCGGCGGCTACTCGACCGGTATGAAGCAGCGGGTCAAGCTGGCCCAGGCGCTCGTCCACGACCCCGACCTGGTCTTCCTCGACGAGCCCACCAACGGCCTCGACCCCGTCGGCCGCGACGAGATGCTCGGCCTGATCCGCCGCGTCCACACGGACTTCGGCATCTCCGTCCTGGTGACGAGCCACCTCCTCGGCGAGCTGGAGCGCACCTGCGACCACGTCGTCGTCATCGACGGCGGCAAGCTGCTCCGCTCCAGCTCCACCAGCGACTACACGCAGACGATGGGCACCCTCGCGGTCGAGGTGACCGACACCGACACGCACCCGGACGGCACCAAGGCGGTACGCGAAGCGCTCGCCGCCCGCGGGGTCACCCTCCAGACCACGACGGAGGAGGGCCTGCCCGGCGCCGGCCACATCCTGCTTCTCGAAGCGACCGGCGAGGACACCTACGACCTCGTACGGGACACCGTCGCCGAACTCGGCCTCGGCCTCGTCCGGATGGAACAGCGCAGGCACCACATCTCCGAGGTGTTCAAGGACGGCCCCGCGCAGGCCCGGATCGGCGAGCCCGCGGAGGTGGAAGCCCGATGAGTACCCCCAGCCCGATGAGCCCCAGCACCCCGGCGCAGAGCGCGCAGACCCAGATCCACAACATCGGCTACCGCAAGTACGACGGACAGCGCCTCGGCCGCGCGTACGCCCGCCGCTCGCTCTACTCGCAGTCCCTGCGCGGCGCGTACGGCCTCGGGCGCAGCGCGAAGTCCAAGGTCACGCCGATGATCCTGTTCGCCGTGATGTGCGTACCGGCCGCGATCATCGTGGCGGTCGCCGTCGCGACCAACGCGACCAAGCTGCCGATCGAGTACACCCGCTACGCGATCATCACGCAGGCGATCATCGGCCTCTATCTGGCCGCCCAGGCACCGCAGTCGGTCTCGCGCGACCTGCGCTTCAAGACCGTGCCGCTGTACTTCTCGCGCCCCATCGAACGCGTCGACTACGTGGTCGCGAAGTTCGCCGCCATGGCCACCGCGCTGCTCATCCTCACCGGGGCGCCGGTGATCGTCCTCTACGTGGGCTCGCTGCTCGCCAAGATGGACTTCACGACCCAGACCAAGGGATTCGCCCAGGGGATGGTCTCCGTGCTGCTGCTCTCGCTGCTCTTCGCGGGGATCGGCCTGGTGATGGCCGCCCTCACCCCGCGCCGCGGTTTCGGCGTCGCCGCCGTGATCGCCGTACTGACGATCTCGTACGGGGCCGTCTCCACCGTCCAGGCCATCGCCGACGCGCAGGGCTCGTGGGACGCGGTCGAGTGGCTGGGCCTGTTCTCGCCGATCACCCTGATCGACGGTGTGCAGACCGCCTTCCTCGGTGCGACCTCCGCCTTCCCGGGCGAGCACGGACCGGGCGCCGGACTCGGCGTCGTCTACCTCCTGGTCGTCTTCGCGCTGATCGCCGGCTCGTACGGAGCCCTGATGCGCCGCTACCGAAAGGCCGGGCTCTGACCATGGCCAGCATCGAATACCGAAAGGCCGGGCGCTGAGCAATGGCCACCATCGAAATCGACCACACCAGCCGCTGGTTCGGCAATGTCGTCGCCGTCAACGACGTCACGATGACCATCGGCCCGGGCGTCACCGGCCTGCTCGGCCCGAACGGCGCCGGCAAGTCCACCCTGATCAACATGATGGGCGGCTTCCTGTCGCCCTCCACCGGCAGCGTCACGCTCGACGGCCGACCGATCTGGAAGAACGAGGAGATCTACAAGGAGATCGGCCTCGTCCCCGAACGCGAGGCGATGTACGACTTCCTCACCGGCCGCGAATTCGTCGTCGCCAACGCCGAGTTGCACGGCCTCGGCAAGAAGGCCGCCCAACTGGCCCTCGCGACGGTCGAGATGGAGTACGCGCAGGACCGCAAGATCTCCACGTACTCCAAAGGCATGCGCCAGCGCGTGAAGATGGCATCCGCCCTGGTCCACGACCCGTCGGTGCTCCTGCTCGACGAGCCGTTCAACGGCATGGACCCGCGCCAGCGCATGCACCTGATGGACCTCCTTCGCCGGATGGGCAACGAGGGCCGTACGGTCCTGTTCTCCTCCCACATCCTCGAAGAGGTCGAGCAACTCGCCTCGCACATCGAGGTGATCGTGGCCGGCCGGCACGCGGCCAGCGGCGACTTCCGCCGGATCCGCCGCCTCATGACGGACCGCCCGCACCGCTACACCGTCCGCTCCAGCGACGACCGCAAGCTCGCGGCCGCCCTGATCGCGGACCCGTCCACCGCGGGCATCGAAGTCGACCTCACCGAGGGCGCGCTGCTCGTCCAGGCCGTCGACTTCGGCCGCTTCACCGAGCTCCTGCCCCGCGTCGCCCGCGACCAGGGCATCCGGCTCCTGACCGTCTCGCCGTCCGACGAGTCGCTCGAATCCGTCTTCTCCTACCTCGTCACGGCCTGAAGGGAGCTACGACCATGTCTCTTGCGTATGACCCCACAGTCGCCCGGCTCACCTACCGGGCCCTCCTCGGCCGCAGGCGCGCGCTCATCCTGTTCTCGCTGCCGGTCCTGCTCATCGCGATCTCGGTCGCGGTACGTGCGCTCACCGGCGCGGACGACCAGGTCGCCGCCGACGTCCTCGGCGGCTTCGCACTCGCCACGATGGTCCCGCTGATCGGCGTCATCGCCGGCACGGGAGCGATCGGCCCGGAGATCGACGACGGCTCGGTCGTCTATCTGCTCTCCAAGCCGGTCAAGCGCCCCACGATCATCTTCACCAAGCTGATCGTCGCGATCGGCGTGACCATGGCCTTCTCGGCCATCCCCACGTTCATCGCGGGCATGATCCTCAACGGCAACGGCCAGCAGGTGGCCGTCGCGTACACCATCGCGGCGCTCGTCGCCTCGATCGCGTACGCGGCCCTCTTCCTCCTGCTCGGCACCATCACCAAGCACGCCGTGGTCTTCGGCCTGGTCTACGCCCTGGTCTGGGAGACCCTCTTCGGCTCCCTCGTCGCGGGCGCCCGCACCCTGAGCGTCCAGCAGTGGGCGCTGGCCCTCGCCGAGAAGGTCGCGGGCAGCGACCTGGTGAAGTCCGACGTGGGCCTGCCGGCCGCGGTCATCCTGCTCGCCGCGGTCACGGGCCTGGCCACCTGGTACGCCGGTCAGAAGCTGCGCACGCTGACGCTGGCGGGGGATGACTAGTCCTTCCGCATCCCTCAACTCGGCTCCGGGACCTACGACTTACGTAGGTCCCGGAGCCGTTCCGTCGCCTGATCCTTTGCGTGGCCCGCCCTCGTAACGTCACTGCCATGCGAATCGGAATCCTCGGAACAGGCAATGTGGGCAAGGCGGTTGCGGCCGGTCTGGCGGCGGCGGGACACGACGTCGTCCTCGGCTCCCGCGACCCCGACTCCCACAAGGACCTCGGCCAACGTGTCGTCACCCAGGAAGAGGCGGCCGCCCACGGCGAGGTCGTGGTCGACGCGCTCGGCTCGGGCGCGCCCCTCACCACGCTCCCCGCACTCGCCGGGCACCTAGACGGCAAGGTGCTCATCGACATCAGCATCGACCTCACGCCCGAGATGGACCTGATCCACCTGGACAAGTCGCTCGCCGAGCAGCTCCAAGCCGCGCTGCCGGGCACCCGCGTCGTGAAGACCCTCTGCACGGTCGACAGCGCGATCATGGCCGACCCGCTGAAGACCCTGCCCACCCCGACCACGATCTTCCTCTCCGGCGAGGACCCGGCCGCGAAGGCCACCGTGGGCGCGCTCCTCGCGGACCTCGGCTGGGCGCCCGAGCACCAGCTCGACCTCGGCGGGATCTCGTCCGCCCGCGCCCAGGAGCACATGGCCCTGATGTTCGTGGCCGTGGCCGGGGCGGTCGGCGGCCACGTCTTCAACTTCTCGCTGGTCACCCCGAGCGCCTGACGCGGCGCGCGTCCTGATCCGCCGCAGGCGATGATCAAGGGGTGACTGAGGACAGCGCCCCGGCACCGGAGCGGTCACCCGAACCGTCCCGGCCCGTGCGGAGCTGGGTGCGCTCCGCACCCGGCACGCACGTATGGCTGCTTGTCATCTTCTGTACGAGTGCGGTGAGCGTCCTCGCCTCGGACGAGCTCCAGATGTATCTGCTGCACCGCAACAGCAGCAATCTCGTCCAGCTCAACGAGCACCCGGTGCAGGCCCTGCTGCTCAGCGCCTTCTGGATCGAGAACCCCGCCTCGCTTCCCCTGTACGTGGTGCTCTTCGAGCTGATCCACGCACGGGTGGAGCGGGCGGTCGGGACCCTGCGCTGGGTGGTCGTCGTCGCCACGGCGCATATCGCGGCGACGCTCATCAGCCAGAAGCTGGTCCTCCTGCAGATCCAGCACCACGACGCCCCGCGCCACCTGATCCACGTCGTGGACATCGGCGTCTCGTACGGGCTCGCGGCCTCGGCCGGCATCCTCACGTATCTGCTGCCCGGCCGCTGGAAATGGCTCTACGGCGCCGGCGTCATCGCCTTCTTCGCGATCCCCTTGCTGGCGGACGCCACGTTCACGGACCTGGGCCACGCGATCGCCCTGTCGATCGGCTTCGCCTTCTGGCCGCTGACGCGGGGGCGGGCGAGTCATCCGGAGTACGCGCGATAGGTCCGGCAGACGCGGAGGATGCGCGGATCGAACGCGCGCGGGGTTTCGAGCCCCGACGACGGCTTAGCAAGCCGCTGCCTTACCACTCGGCCAATCCTCCAAAAGCTGGGAGGGGCGGCCCGTGCGGCACGGCGCACGAGAAAGCCGCCCCGGGCTGCTCACAGGGCGGCTGCGACGGAGCGCGGTGAACTACTCCGGAGCCGGGTGCTGTGAACTGCCCTGTCGGGAGCTCGACGAGCTCGAACTGGACATCGTCGTGCTCCTCTCCCAGTAGTCGGGCGCCATGAACAGGCGCTGTGGACATCACCACTGTGCCCGTCCACCCGGCCGGCGCGCCACTCATTTATCGCGCATCTGTACGGCGGGCAGGCGCAGTTGGAAGCTCACGGCCGCCGCGCCTGCCGCCATGGCTGCCACCGTGGTTCCGAGCCCCCGCACAGCACTGAGCCGCCGCGCGATCCGCATCCCGGTTACCGTTGGACATTGGCCGCGCGCTCCCGCCGTGCCTCCTCGGTACGTTCCCCACGCGGAAGGCCCACATGAACCACCCGGACCGCCCGGACCACCCGGTCACCTCCTTCGCCGACCTCGCGCTGCCCGCCGAGGTGCTGCGGACCCTCACCGAGCAGGGCGTGAGCGAGCCCTTCCCGATCCAGTCGGCCACGCTGCCCAGCGCCCTCGCGGGCAGCGATGTCCTGGGACGCGGGCGCACCGGTTCGGGCAAGACGCTCGCCTTCGGCCTGGCGCTGCTCGTACGGACAGCAGGCCGGCGCGCGGAGCCGAAGCAGCCTCTCGCCCTGATCATGGTGCCCACCCGTGAGCTGGCCCAGCAGGTCACCACGGCACTCACGCCGTACGCCGAAGCGCTCGGGCTGCGGATGGCCGCGGTCGTCGGTGGTCTGTCCATCGGCCGGCAGATCGCCGCGCTGCGCGACGGCGCCGAGGTCGTCGTCGCCACCCCCGGCCGACTGCACGACCTCATCGAGCGCAAGGCCTGCCGCCTGGGCCGGGTCCGGATCACCGTCCTCGACGAGGCCGACCAGATGTGCGACATGGGCTTCCTGCCGCAGGTCACCGAGGCCCTTGACCAGGTGCACCCCGACGGGCAGCGGATGCTGTTCTCGGCCACCTTGGACCGCGACGTCGACGAGCTGGTCCACCGCTACCTGCACGACCCCGTCGTCCACTCGGTCGACCCGTCCGCCGGCGCGGTCACGACGATGGCCCACCATGTGCTGATCGTCCACGGCCCGGACCGGTACGCCGTCACCACGGAGATCGCCTCCCGTGACGGCCGCGTCCTGCTGTTCCTGGACACCAGGGCCTCCGTCGACCTGCTCACCAAGCACCTGCGGGCCCACGGAGTGCACGCCGCGGCCCTGCACAGCGGCAAGTCCCAGCCGGAGCGCAGCAAGACCCTCGACGGGTTCCGGGCCGGCCGGATCACCGCCCTGGTGGCGACCAACGTCGCGGCCCGCGGTCTGCACGTCGACGACCTCGACCTGGTGGTCAACGTCGATCCGCCCACCGACCCCAAGGACTATCTGCACCGCGCGGGCCGTACCGCCCGCGCCGGCGCGTCCGGCAGCGTCGTCACCCTGGTCCTGTCCGGCCAGCGCCGCGCGATGAGCGAGCTGACGGCCGAGGCCGGCATCGAGCCGACGGTCACCAAGGTGCGCTCGGGCGAGGCGGAACTGAGCCGCATCACGGGCGCCAAGGCCCCTTCCGGCAGTCCGCTCGACGCCGGCGCTCCCCGCCCCAAGAACACGAACGCGCCCTTCCGTGGCATGGGCACCAGCAAGGGCGCGTCCGGCAGTACGGGTGGTGCTGGCGGTGGCGGTGGCGCCGGCGGCAAGGGCGGCAAGTCCCGCAAGTCCCGCGAGGCGCAGCAGCTCGCCGAGGCGCGCAAGGCCGCCCGGGTCCGGCGCGGCGGCTGACCTCGCCGCTACTTGGAGCCCAACACCCGCAGCAGCACCGCCACATGACTGCGGTCGATGTCCTTCGACGCGGTCAGGAGCGTGACCGGTCCGGCAGCCGCCAGCTTGCGCAGTTCACCGAGCGCGGCCGCCGCTTCCGGCTCCGCGAGCTCCGCCTCGTACCGCTGCGAGAACTCCTCGAAGGACCCCGAGCCCGCGTGGTACCACTTCCGCAGCTCCGTGGACGGGGTCAGGCTCTTGGGCCATACGTCGATGTGCGCCGCGTCCTTGGCAAGGCCACGCGGCCACAGACGGTCCACCAGAACCCGCTGTCCGTCGGACGATGAGGGGTCCTCGTAGATCCTGCGGCCGCGAAGCGTCATGTGCCGAGCCTACGACCGGGTGTGCCCAGGCGCCGGGCGGGTGTGCTCAGGCGCCGGGCGGGCGTTGTCAGTGCGGGCCGATAGCCTTTGAAGGGCTCGGCCCCCGGGAGGGAGGGGTCTGTCCGGGACACGGTGTCCGCTCAGGCGCCGAGCACCCGCCCGCTCAAGCCCCGAGCAACCGCTCCAGGACCACCGCGATGCCGTCGTCCTCGTTGGACAGCGTCACCTCGTCGGCGACCGCCTTCAGCTCGTCGTGCGCGTTGGCCATCGCGACGCCGTGCGCCGCCCAGCCGAACATCGGGACGTCGTTGGGCATATCGCCGAAGGCGATCGTGTCGACGGCCTTCACGCCCAGGCGGCGGGCCGCCACCGCGAGCCCCGTGGCCTTCGAGAGCCCCAGCGGCAGCAGTTCCACGATGCCCGCGCCGGCCATCGTGACCCCGACCAGCTCGCCCGCGACCCGGTGCGCCACGGCCCACAGCTCGTCGTCGGTGAGGTCGGGGTGCTGGACGTACACCTTGTTCAAAGGTGCCGACCACAGCTCGGAGGCGTCCTTGATCGGGACGTACGGGAGCGGGCCCTCCTGGGCCTGGTAGCCCGGGCCGATCAGGACGTCGCCGTCCACACCGTCGCGGCTCGCGGCCAGGGACAGCGGGCCGACCTCGGCCTCGATCTTGGCGAGCGCCAGGCCCGCGAGCTGGCGGTCGAGTGTGACCGAGGTGAGCAGCCGGTGCTCGCCCGCGTGGTAGACCTGCGCGCCCTGCCCGCACACCGCGAGTCCCTCGTATCCGAGGTCGTCGAGGATGTGCCGGGTCCAGGGCACCGCCCGGCCGGTGACGACGATGTGCGCCGCACCGACCGCGACGGACGCGGCGAGCGCGTCGCGGGTGCGCTGCGAGACCGTGTGGTCGTCACGCAGCAGCGTGCCGTCCAGATCGGTCGCGACCAGCTTGTACGGGAAGCCCGCGCCCTGTGCCGAACTCACTTGGCGACCGGCTCCAGGAACTCACGGCCGCCGAGGTAGGGACGCAGCACCTCGGGCACGCGCACCGAACCGTCGCTCTGCTGGTGGTTCTCCAGGATCGCCACGATGGTGCGCGGGACGGCGCACAGCGTGCCGTTCAGCGTCGCGAGCGGCTTGACCTGCTTGCCGTCGCGCATACGGATCGACAGGCGGCGCGACTGGAACTCGGTGCAGTCCGAGGTCGAGGTCAGCTCGCGGTACTTGCCCTGGGTCGGGATCCAGGCCTCGCAGTCGAACTTGCGGGCCGCGGACGAACCGAGGTCACCGGTGGCGACGTCGATCACGCGGTACGGCAGCTCGAGCGAGTTCAGCCACTGCTTCTCCCACTCCAGGAGCCGCTGGTGCTCGGCCTGCGAGTCCGCCGGATCGACGTACGAGAACATCTCGACCTTGTCGAACTGGTGGACCCGGAAGATGCCCCGGGTGTCCTTGCCGTGCGAACCGGCCTCGCGGCGGAAGCAGGGCGAGAAGCCCGCGTACCGCAGCGGCAGCCGGTCGGCCTCGATGATCTCGTCCATGTGGTACGCGGCGAGGGCGACCTCGGAGGTGCCGACGAGGTACAGGTCGTCCTTGTCCAGGTGGTAGACGTCCTCGGCGGCCTGGCCGAGGAAGCCGGTGCCGGCCATCGACTGCGGGCGCACCAGGGCGGGCACCAGCATCGGCGTGAAGCCGGCGGCGGTGGCCTGCGCGATGGCGGCGTTCACCAGGGCGAGTTCGAGCAGGGCGCCCACGCCGGTGAGGAAGTAGAAGCGCGAACCGGAGACCTTGGCGCCGCGCTCGACGTCGATCGCGCCGAGGATGGTGCCGAGCTCGAGGTGGTCCTTGGGCTCGAAGCCCTCCGCCCCGAAGTCACGGATCGTGCCGTGCGTCTCCAGGGTGACGAAGTCCTCCTCGCCGCCGACCGGGACGCCGGGGTGCACGAGGTTGCCGAGGCGCTGGAGAAGCTCCTGGGTCTCGGCCTTCGCCTCGTCCTGCTCGGCGTCGGCGGCCTTGACGGCCGCGGCGAGCTCCTTGGTCTTCTTCAGGAGCTCCTCGCGCTCCTCGGGCGAGGCCTTGGAGACGAGCTTGCCGATCGCCTTCTGCTCGGCGCGGAGTTCGTCGAAGCGGACGCCGGACGACCTGCGCCGTTCATCGGCGGAGATGAGGGAGTCGACGAGCGCGACGTCCTCACCACGGGCGCGCTGGGAAGCGCGGACACGGTCGGGGTCCTCACGGAGCAGGCGAAGGTCAATCACGCGTCCAGGCTACCGGTGTGGGCTCCGGACCCCCCACCTGATATTCCGGTGCGTCACGTTATGCCCCATTTATTCCGCTTGGGCAGGAATTCGGAATAGGGGGAATTCGGACGGGACTGCGCGTCGAGATCGGACGGGACCGCGCGTCAAGAAAAGTCTCCACGCATGCCCGGAAAGTGGCAATCCCGGTTCATCGCCTTGACCCGACTCGCTTGTGTGGAACGGGACTTGGGGACGGGTTGTCCACAGCGATCCACCGGTTCGGAAAGTTATCCACAGGGTGTGCGGGCGATCTGTGGATTTCGGAGGTGATCATTCCGAGCCGCGAAATTCCGCCTCAGGATTCCCGGTTCAAACCTCTCGTACACCCACTTTCGAGTGGATTCAACTCCCTCCAAGGAGTTGATCAATGGAAACAGGCTGACGAAGGGTGACATGCCCGGCTGTGGACAGATGTGGGGCGCAGGAGCCGATATGTCGACCCTGTCGCAGTTTGTTGTCGACTTGTCCCCAGGTCGAGACGCAGCCTGTGGAAAACTTCTGTGGACAGAGAAAATCCGCAGGTAGGACTGGGGATCCGCAGCCCGGACCGCTACGAGGACCGGGGGATAAGGGGCAGGAGGTAAGGGCTTACGCCCGGCCGTCCTGCGCCCGCGCCAGCCAGTCCGAAGCCGAGACGAAGGCGGCGTCCGTCGTCCCGGGACGCAGCGCGCGGACCTCCGAGGGCGCGACGCCCGCCCGCGGATACGAGCCGAGGAAGCGCACCTTCGGCGAGATCCGCTTGAGCCCCATCAGGGCCTCACCGACCCGGCGGTCCGAGATATGGCCCTCGGCGTCCACGGCGAAGCAGTAGTTGCCGATGCCGGCGCCGGTCGGGCGGGACTGGATCAGCATCAGGTTGACCCCGCGTACGGCGAACTCCTGGAGCAGTTCGAGCAGCGCGCCCGGGTGGTCGTCGCCGAGCCAGATGACCACGGAGGTCTTGTCGGCGCCGGTCGGTGCGGCCGGCCGGGCCGGACGGCCGACCAGGACGAAGCGGGTCTCGGCGTTCTCGGCGTCGTGGATGTCGGTGACGAGCGCTTCGAGGCCGTACGTGGCCGCGGCGAACTCACCCGCGAAGGCCGCGTCGAACCGGCCCTCCTGGACGAGCCGCGCCCCGTCCGCGTTGGACGCCGCGGACTCCCACAGCGCGTCCGGCAGATGGGCCCGCAGCCAGTTGCGGACCTGGGGCTGGGCCACGGGGTGACCGGTCACGGTCTTGATGTCGGTGAGCTTGGTGCCCGGCCGTACGAGCAGCGCGAAGGCGATCGGGAGCAGCACCTCGCGGTAGATCATCAGCGGTTCGCCGGTGGCGAGTTCGTCGAGGGTGGCGGTGACGCCGCCCTCCACGGAGTTCTCGATCGGTACGAGCGCGGCGGCGGCCTCTCCGCTGCGTACGGCATCGAGCGCCGCCGGCACCGAGACCATCGGCACGAGCTCGCGGGTGGCGGCCTCCGGGAGGGTGCGCAGGGCGGCCTCCGTGAAGGTGCCTTCGGGGCCGAGGTACGTGTAACGGGTCGCCGACATACCGTCACCTTAATGGGCCGTCAGGGGCAGGGCGGCCCCGTGGCTCGGGTGGGGGCGCCTGCGGCGGGCTTTTCTCCCCCGCCCCGCCCCTTCCCG
>NZ_JAAKZW010000142.1 GCF_011044995.1 Streptomyces mesophilus
CCCTCCCCCACCCGTACGCTCCCCGCGTGGACGTACTCAGCGATGTACTCGCCGTGCTCCGGACCGGCCGCCCGCGCGCGGCCCATGTGCGCTGGCACGCCCCCTGGGCCCAGGAGTTCGCGTCCGTGCCCGGTTCGGCCGGGTTCCAGATCGTGCTCGAAGGCTCCTGCCTGCTGCTGCCGCCCGACGGGGAACCCGTCCGACTCGCCGCGGGTGACGTGCTGTTGATGCCTCACGGCAGCGGCCACACCCTGGCCGACAGCCTCGACACCTTCGTGCCCGCGCCCGCCTGCGCGCCGGACGACCCGCGCCACTCCACCCCGTACGCCTTCGACCGCGTCGACCCGACCGGAGGCAGCGGCCCGGCCACCGTCATCCTCTGCGGGACCTACCAGCTGGACCCTCGGCGCACCCACCCGCTGCTGCTCGGCCTGCCCGAGCGGATCCATCTGCCGGCCGACGACGGGCGCGGGAGCGAACTGCGTTCAGCCGTCGATCTGCTGGCGTCCGAGCTCGGCCGCCCGCGTCTCGGCAGCGACGCGGCGGTGCCCGCGCTCCTGGAGACGCTGCTCCTGTACATCCTGCGCATCTGGTTCGCCGAGCAGCCCCCTCACGGGGGCCCCGCCGGCTGGGCCGCCGCGCTCAACGACCCGCAGATCACCGCCGCCCTCGACGCGATCCACGGTGCACCGGGCGACCCTTGGACCGTAGCCTCGCTCGCCGGCCGTGCCGGGCTCTCGCGGGCGCCGTTCGCCCGTCGTTTCGCGGCGCTGACCGGGCAGCCGCCGCTGACGTATCTCACCTGGTGGCGGATGACCCTCTCGGCGCGGCTCCTGCAGTCCACCGACGCACCGCTGAAGTCCCTTGCCACGCAGGTGGGTTACGCGTCGGAGTTCGCGTTCGCCGCGGCCTTCAAGCGGACGTACGGCGTGCCTCCCGGCCGGTACCGCCGCACTCCGGACCCCGCACCCATGCCCACCTCCGCGATCACGATGCGGCAAAGAATCACCCCCGGCGACCAGCACCCCACCCCGTCTGCGTAATATCCAATCAACAGCTTCAGTCATTACATCCAGCTGGGGCGCAGAGAGCGGGGAGGGCCCATGGAGCGCACGAACGAGGACGTGAACGTACGGGAATGGGTGGACGGCTGGGTCGTGTCGCGCGGCACCACCCCGCCGATTCCCGAGCCGTGGGGCTACACCATCCATGGCGGCTTTCCCATGCACGTCGGCCGGCACGTCCTGTCCGCCACCAACGACGATGTGCTCGAAGCCGATGTCCGCAAGGTCACCGAGTCCTCGCGCGGCCTGGGCGTCCATCTCAAGGTCTTCGCCGACCCGGATCGGGTGCATCCCTGGCTCGCGCCGGGCTGGGAGCCGTACGGGGCGGGCGACTACCTGATGGTCACGGAGCTCAAGCCGGCGCCCGTGCCCGAGGTTCCGGACGGTTACGTGATGCACACCTGGACTCGCGGCGGCGTCGTCCGCGTCCTGCTCACCGACACCGACGGCTCGTTCGCCGCACGCGGGCAGATCGCGCCGGTCGGGGCGTGCGCGGTGGCCGATCAGATCGAGACCGCCGAGCAGCACCAACGCCGAGGCCTGGGCCGGATCGTCATGCACACCCTGCACGTGGCGGCCCGCGCCGAGGGCTCCACGCGCGCCGTCCTCGCCTGCACGCCGCAGGGCCGTCTGCTGTACGAGGCGGTGGGCTGGCGGATCGTGGCGCCGCTGACGAACGCGAAGTTCGTCGGGACCGGTTCGGACAAGATCACGTAAACGCCTCGACATCAGGTAAACGCGTCGACGCGGCGCGCGCTCCGGGGCAGGATGCCGTCCCATGGACCGGCAGAAGATCAGCGCAATCGCCCACGGCGACCACCCCATCGCGGCACCCCTGCACGACAGTTCCGTCGACCGTCTGCTCACGCGCGCCCTGCCGCGCGGCGACGAGCGGGTGCTCGACCTCGGCTGCGGAGAGGCGGCCTGGCTCGTACGGGCGGCGGGCGGACGGCCCGGGGTGCGGGGCGACGGCGTCGACGTGAGCGAGGCGGCCCTCACGCGCGGCTGGTCCTGGATCGAGGAGGCCGGCCTGAGCGGGCGGGTCGATCTGCATCTCGCGGACGCGGCCGGATTCGGCGCGCCCCAGCCGTACGACCTCGTCATGTGCGTCGGCGCGACCCACGCCTTCGGCGGTCTGCTGCCCACCCTCGAAGCCGCGGGCCAGAAGCTGGCCGAGGGTGGCAGCGTGCTGATCGGCGACGGCTTCTGGGAGCGCGAGCCCGGCGCGGCGACCCTCGAAGTGGGCTTCTCCGCCGATGAGTTCGCCGATCTCGCCACCACCGTGGACCGCGTCACCGAGGCCGGCTGGGTCCCCACGTACGCCCATGTCAGCACGCTCGCCGAATGGGACGACTACGAGTGGTCCTGGACCGGGACCCTGGCCCGCTGGGCCCTCGACCACCCCGAGGACCCGGACGCGAAGGACGCCGCCGCGGCGGCCGTGCAGCACCGCACCGAGTGGCTGCGGGGTTACCGCGGGACCCTCGGTTTCGTGACGATGGTGCTGCGGCGCGCGGAGTGAGCCCGTTCCCACGCAGTGAGTCCGTTGCTAAGACCGGACGGCCAGCCTCCACAGCGAGGTGATCTCCTTCGACCGCGCCTCGTACAGCGGATCGTCGCGATCGTTCGCACGTCCGTGGCGAGGCCTGGTCGTCTCGCGGCCGGTCACTTCGAGACCGGCCGCCTCGATCGCGTCGGCGAGCTCCGACTCGCCGCGCAGGCCGAGGCGTTCGCCCAGGTCGGAGATGAGCAGCCAGGCCTCGCCGCCGGGTTCGAGATGCTCCGGGAGTTCGGCCAGGAAGCGGCGCAGGAAGCTGCTGTCCGGGTCGTAGACCGCATGGTCGAGACGGGTCCGTGGACGGGCGGGCAGCCAGGGCGGATTGCAGACGATAAGGTCGGCGCGGCCCTTGGGGAACAAGTCGGCCTGCTGTACGTCGACTTGGGCGCCGACGCCGAGCCGGTCCACGTTCTCGCGGGCGCAGGCCACCGCGCGCGGGTCCAGGTCGGTGGCGACGACCCGGCCCACACCGCGCCGGGCGAGCAGCGCCGCGAGCACACCCGTGCCCGTGCCGATGTCGAACGCGACGCGCGGCGCCCGGAGCCGGGCATCGGCGGCCAGGTCCAGGTACTCGCCACGGACCGGCGAGAACACCCCGTAGTGCGGATGGATCCGGTCCCCACCGAGCACCGGGATCTCCACCCCCTTGCGGCGCCATTCATACGCCCCGACGACACCGAGCAGCTCCCGCAGCGAACCGGCCGCAAGACCGTCCCCGAACTCCCCGTACGCCTGCTCGCAGGCCTCGGCGACCTCGGGCGCGCGCTTGAGCGGAATCGTCCAGCCGTCCTCGTACGGGACGAGCAGCAGGCTCAGGATGCGGGTGCGCCGGGCCTGTTCGCGGCGCTGGAGGTGGAACGCCTCGGTGAGCGTGTCCGCCTTGGGCTGCCTGCGCGGCTCGGCCCGCTTGCCGAGCGAGGCGAGCAGTTGCCGCGCCGACGGGTAGTCGCCGCTCCACAGGAGCGCGGTGCCTTCGCAGATATGGCGGTACGCGGCCGCCACACCGATCCGACTGTCGGCGGTGACGACACGACGCGGCGCGGGGGCGCCGCCGTCCGAGATCCAACGGGCGGAGCGCACCTCGCCGTCGTCCGGGGTCCAGCTGATGGACACGGGGGCCTCTCGGGTCGGCGGGTGGGTGGGGTCAGGATATTTGCTGCCGACGGGCGGCGCCGCCCTGCACACCGTGCACCGCCCCGCCACAAGGGCCCGTGCAACAGAATGGCCCCATGCACGCCACGTACGAAAATCTCGACCGGACCGGAACCAAAGCCGCGCCCAGCGAAGAGCCCGTCGTGCTCGACCGGCGCGACGGGCCCTACGGAGAGGTCGTTCTGCGACGCCATGGCGATCTGCTGCAGATCATCGCCAACGGTGTCTTTCTGATGGACACCTCCGACGGACGCTCCGAGCGCCTGCTCGTCGATGCCGCGCGGGACGCGCTCCCCGAGGACCGCGGCGAGCCCTCTGTTCTGATCGGAGGGCTCGGTGTCGGTTTCTCGCTCGTGCACGCCGCCGCCGACGGGCGGTGGGGGCGGATCGATGTCGTGGAGCGCGAGCAGGCCATCATCGAATGGCATCAAAACGGGCCGCTGCATGACATTTCCGGCGAGGCGCTCGACGACGAGCGCACCCGGATCATCCAGGCCGACCTCGTCGCGTACATCCACGGCGGCAATGAGAGATACGACGCACTCTGTCTCGACATCGACAACGGCCCGGACTGGACGGTTACCGAGGGAAACCACTCCCTTTACTCTCCGCAAGGGCTCGAAGCCTGTCGCGAGATGCTCAACTCCGGTGGGATTCTTGCCATTTGGTCCGCCCAGCCGTCCGTGGATTTCGAAGAGTCGTTGCGGAATGCCGGATTCAGCAACGTACGTACGGAAGAGATCCCCGTTGTCCGCGGCGTCCCGGACGTGGTCCATCTCGCCATCAGGGCCGCATAGCCGAGGCGGTGTAACTGCCCGTACGCTGCTGACCGACAACGCGGATCTTTGCGCGAGGGACACCGGAGTCACGGGTTCTGCGCAAAGCTCACGCGTCGGAGCAGCGACGGACAACGAAGGCGTATCCCAGGGGCGGGCCATGGAGCAGACACACACCTCCCACAACGGCACGGCTGCCACGCCGGGCGCCCAGCGACGGGTCCTGGTGGTCGAGGACGACGCCACGATCGTCGACGCGATCAGCGCCCGGCTGCGTGCCGAGGGTTTCCTAGTGCAGACGGCGTCGGACGGGCCCGCGGCGGTCGACACCGCCGAGGCCTGGCAGCCCGATCTGCTGATCCTCGACATCATGCTGCCGGGCTTCGACGGCCTCGAGGTCTGCCGCCGCGTCCAGGCGTCGCGGCCGGTGCCGGTGCTGATGCTGACCGCGCGTGACGACGAGACCGACATGCTGGTCGGGCTCGGGGTCGGGGCGGACGACTACATGACGAAGCCTTTCTCCATGCGGGAGTTGGCGGCGCGCGTGCACGTGCTCCTTCGCCGCGTCGAGCGGGCCGCGCTCGCCGCGACCACCCCGCGCTCCGGGATACTCCGGCTCGGGGAGCTGGAGATCGACCACGCTCAGCGCCGCGTCCGCGTGCGCAGCGAGGACGTGCACCTCACGCCGACCGAGTTCGATCTCCTGGTCTGCCTGGCGAACACCCCGCGCGCCGTGCTCTCGCGTGAGCAGCTGCTCGCCGAGGTGTGGGACTGGGCGGACGCCTCCGGCACCCGGACCGTCGACAGCCACATCAAGGCGCTGCGCCGCAAGATCGGCGCCGAGCGGATCCGTACGGTGCACGGGGTCGGGTACGCACTGGAGACGCCGACGCCATGAGCGGCGCGGCCGGCTCCCGCGGCACGAGCGGCTCGTACGCACGCGACCTCTGGAGAGGCGTCATGAAGCGCCCGTGGGCGACCGCCCTGCTGTGGTGGTCACACCTGCTCCTGTGGTGGTCCGGCGCCCGGCGCCGCCGCTCCGAGACCCTGGGCCTGCGGGCCGAGCGGCTCGAGCGCAGGGCCGAGTCCGTGCACCGCCGTGCCGCGGCCACCGGGCACGCCCGCGAGGGGCGGCTGCCGGCCCGGCTGATGGCGTCGCTGCAGGATCTGCGGCCGTACTCCATCAAGACCAAGCTCGGCACGCTCGTGGTGATCTCCGTCCTGATCACCACCGGCCTGCTGATGATCGCCATACAGACCAAGACGGAGCTGCGCTTCATCACGGTCTTCTCGGTGATCGCGACCCTTCTGATCACCCAGTTCGTGGCGCACTCGCTGACCGCGCCGCTGGACGAGATGACGACGGTCGCCCGCTCCATCTCGCACGGCGACTACACCCGCCGCGTCGTCGGCGCCGACCGCCGTGACGAGCTCGGCGACCTCGCCCAGACGATCAACCGCATGGCCGACGACCTGGAAGCCCAGGACCAGCACCGCAAGGAGCTCGTGGCCAACGTCTCGCACGAGCTGCGCACCCCGATCGCCGCGCTGCGCGCCGTCCTGGAGAACGTGGTCGACGGCGTCTCGGCCGCCGACCCCGAGACCATGCGGACCGCGCTCAAGCAGACGGAGCGCCTCGGCCGGCTCGTCGAGACCCTGCTCGACCTCTCCCGTCTCGACCACGGCGTGGACCAGCTGCACGCCCGGCGCTTCGAGGTGTGGCCGTACCTCTCCGGCGTCCTGAAGGAGGCCAACATGGTCGCCTCGCAGCGCCGCGGCATGCCGTCGGGCTCCGGCCGGCACACCCGTACCGATGTCCATCTGCATCTGGACGTGACCCCGCCCGAGCTGACCGCGCACGCGGACGCCGAACGCCTCCACCAGGTCGTCGCCAACCTGATCGACAACGCGGTCAAGCACTCGCCCCCGCACGGCCGGGTCACGGTCCGCGCCCGCCGCGGCGAGGCGCCGGACTCCCTGGAGCTCGAGGTGCTCGACGAGGGCCCCGGAATCCCGCGCTCCGAGTGGCACCGCGTCTTCGAGCGGTTCAACCGCGGCAGCCACGCCGACAAGAAGTCCAGCGACGGCGGTACGGGTCTCGGCCTGGCCATCGCGCGCTGGGCCGTCGATCTGCACGGTGGCCGGATCGGCGTGGCCGAATCCGCTCGGGGCTGCCGGATTCAGGTCAGCCTTCCGGGGCACCGGACGCGTGCGGAGTTGACGTAGGGTTCGAAACGGGCGCGCAAGATCTTCGAACTTCGGGTACCCGGTTCGCCTGATCGTTGTGCTGTCAGTCAAGGGTGCGAGCCGTGGGGGTCGCAGCCGGGGCTTCCGCTGCCCGGCACGGAGCGGAACCTCGCTTGTTTCCCGCCATTTCCCGCCCCGAAACACGCCTTGTGATGTGACTTACGTGACGGAAGGCCCGCCCGGTCTGCACCTCTCGGCCCGGGAGGCGTAGCCTTTATTCCCGCTGTCCATCACCTTGTGAAGCGGAAGAGGGCGGTTACCGCCGTGTCGCCACAGTCCCCCAGTAACTCGAGCACCACGACCGATCAAGCGGGGCAGGGAAAGAACCCTGCCGCCGCGTTCGGACCCAATGAGTGGCTCGTCGACGAGATCTATCAGCAGTACCTCCAGGACCCGAATTCGGTAGACCGTGCCTGGTGGGACTTCTTCGCCGACTACAAGCCGGGCGGCAATGCCGCCGCCCCGCTCAAGACGGAGAGCTCCGCCTCTGCCACAGCCGCGGGGGCTGTGAGCAGCACGGCTCCGGCTCCGAGCGCTCCCGCAGGCACCTCGGCGCCCGCCGCGCAGGCTCCGGCCGCCGCGGCCCAGGCCCCGGCCGCCCCGGCGCAGGCAGCCGCTCCGGCGGCGCAGGCCCCGGTCCCGGCTCCCGCCCAGGCGAAGCCCGCGGCCCAGGCTGCCGCGCCCGCCAAGCCCGCACCCGCCGCGAAGCCGGCCGCCAAGCAGGAGGCTCCCGCGGGCGAGGGTCCCGAGCTGATCACCCTGCGCGGCCCCGCCGCCGCTGTGGCGAAGAACATGGACGCCTCCCTGGAGGTGCCCACCGCGACCTCGGTGCGCGCCGTCCCGGTGAAGCTGCTCTTCGACAACCGCATCGTCATCAACAACCACCTCAAGCGCGCCCGCGGCGGGAAGGTCTCCTTCACGCACCTCATCGGGTACGCGATGGTGCAGGCCATCAAGGCCATGCCGTCGATGAACTGGCACTACGCGGTCAAGGACGGCAAGCCGACCCTGGTCAAGCCGGAGCACATCAACTTCGGTCTGGCCATCGACCTGGTGAAGTCGAACGGTGACCGCCAGCTCGTGGTGGCGGGCATCAAGAAGGCCGAGACGCTGAACTTCTTCGAGTTCTGGCAGGCCTACGAGGACATCGTCCGCCGTGCCCGCAACGGCAAGCTGACGATGGAGGACTTCACGGGCGTCACCTGCTCGCTGACGAACCCCGGCGGCCTCGGCACCGTCCACTCCGTGCCGCGTCTGATGTCCGGCCAGTCCGTGATCATGGGCGTCGGCTCGATGGACTACCCGGCCGAGTTCCAGGGCACCTCGCAGGACACCCTGAACAAGCTGGGCATCGCCAAGGTGATGACCCTCACCTCGACGTACGACCACCGCGTCATCCAGGGCGCCGCCTCCGGCGAGTTCCTCCGTATCGTCGCGAACCTGCTGCTCGGCGAGGACGAGTTCTTCGACCAGATCTTCAAGGCGCTGCGGATCCCTTACGAGCCGGTCCGCTGGCTCAAGGACATCGACGCCTCGCACGACGACGACGTCACCAAGGCCGCCCGGGTCTTCGAGCTGATCCACTCCTACCGGGTGCGCGGCCATGTCATGGCCGACACGGACCCGCTGGAGTACCGCCAGCGCAAGCACCCCGACCTGGACATCACCGAGCACGGGCTCACGCTGTGGGACCTGGAGCGCGAGTTCGCGGTCGGCGGCTTCGCCGGCAAGTCGATGATGAAGCTGCGCGACATCCTCGGCGTCCTGCGCGACTCCTACTGCCGCACCACCGGCCTGGAGTTCATGCACATCCAGGACCCGAAGCAGCGCAAGTGGCTGCAGGACCGCATCGAGCGCCCGCACTCCAAGCCGGAGCGCGAGGAGCAGCTGCGCATCCTGCGCCGCCTGAACGCCGCCGAGGCCTTCGAGACCTTCCTGCAGACGAAGTACGTCGGCCAGAAGCGCTTCTCCCTGGAGGGCGGCGAGTCCGTCATCCCGCTGCTCGACGCCGTGATCGACTCGGCCGCCGAGTCGCGTCTGGACGAGGTCGTCATCGGCATGGCCCACCGCGGCCGCCTCAACGTCCTCGCCAACATCGTCGGCAAGTCGTACGCGCAGATCTTCCGCGAGTTCGAGGGCAACCTCGACCCGAAGTCGATGCACGGCTCCGGCGACGTGAAGTACCACCTGGGCGCCGGCGGCACCTTCACCGGTCTCGACGGCGAGCAGATCAAGGTCTCCCTGGTCGCGAACCCCTCGCACCTCGAAGCCGTGGACCCGGTCCTCGAAGGCGTCGCGCGCGCCAAGCAGGACATCATCAACAAGGGCGGCACGGACTTCACGGTCCTGCCCGTCGCCATCCACGGCGACGCGGCCTTCGCCGGCCAGGGTGTGGTCGCCGAGACGCTCAACATGTCGCAGCTGCGCGGCTACCGCACCGGCGGCACGGTCCACATCGTCATCAACAACCAGGTCGGCTTCACCGCCGCGCCGGAGTCCTCGCGTTCCTCGATGTACGCGACCGACGTGGCGCGCATGATCGAGGCGCCGATCTTCCACGTGAACGGCGACGACCCCGAGGCCGTCGTCCGTGTTGCCCGACTGGCCTTCGAGTTCCGCCAGGCGTTCAACAAGGACGTCGTCATCGACCTCATCTGCTACCGCCGCCGCGGTCACAACGAGTCGGACAACCCGGCGTTCACGCAGCCGCTGATGTACGACCTGATCGACAAGAAGCGCTCGGTGCGCAAGCTCTACACCGAGTCCCTCATCGGCCGCGGCGACATCACGCTCGAAGAGGCCGAGCAGGCGCTGCAGGACTACCAGGGCCAGCTCGAGAAGGTCTTCACCGAGGTCCGCGAGGCCACCTCGCACCCGGCGCCGACCGAGGTCCCGGACACCGAGGCCGAGTTCCCGGTCACGCTGACCACCGCGGTCTCGCAGGAGGTCGTCAAGCGGATCGCCGAGTCCCAGGTCAACATCCCCGACACGATCACGGTCCACCCGCGTCTGCTGCCCCAGCTGCAGCGCCGCGCGGCCATGGTCGAGGACGGCACGATCGACTGGGGCATGGGCGAGACCCTCGCCATCGGCTCCCTCCTCCTGGAGGGCGTCCCGGTCCGGCTCGCGGGCCAGGACTCGCGCCGTGGCACCTTCGGCCAGCGTCACGCGGTCCTCATCGACCGCGAGACCGGCGAGGACTACACGCCGCTCCTGTACCTCTCCGAGGACCAGGCGCGCTACAACGTGTACGACTCGCTGCTCTCCGAGTACGCGGCGATGGGCTTCGAGTACGGCTACTCGCTGGCCCGTCCCGAGGCGCTCGTCATGTGGGAGGCGCAGTTCGGTGACTTCGTCAACGGCGCGCAGACCGTCGTCGACGAGTTCATCTCCTCGGCCGAGCAGAAGTGGGGCCAGCACTCCGGTGTGACGCTGCTGCTCCCGCACGGCTACGAGGGCCAGGGCCCGGACCACTCGTCCGCCCGCCCGGAGCGCTTCCTGCAGATGTGCGCGCAGGACAACATGACGGTCGCGATGCCGACGCTCCCGTCGAACTACTTCCACCTCCTTCGCTGGCAGGTCCACAACCCGCACCACAAGCCGCTGGTCGTCTTCACGCCGAAGTCGATGCTGCGTCTGAAGGCCGCGGCGTCGAAGGCGGACGAGTTCACGACGGGCGGCTTCCGCCCGGTCATCGGCGACTCGTACGTCGACCCGGCGGCGGTCCGCAAGGTGGTCTTCTGCGCGGGCAAGGTCTACTACGACCTCGAGGCCGAGCGTCAGAAGCGCGGCATCACGGACACCGCGATCATCCGCATCGAGCGTCTGTACCCGCTGCCGGGTGCCGAACTCCAGGCGGAGATCGCGAAGTTCCCGAACGCCGCGAAGTACATCTGGGCCCAGGAGGAGCCGGCGAACCAGGGTGCGTGGCCCTTCATCGCGCTCAACCTGATCGACCACCTGGACCTGGCCGTCGGCGCGGACATCCCGCACGACGAGCGCCTGCGCCGCATCTCGCGTCCGCACGGCTCGTCCCCGGCGGTGGGTTCGGCCAAGCGCCACCAGGCCGAGCAGGAGCAGCTGATGGCCGAGGTGTTCGAGGCGTAGCCTCGACAGTTCATACGGCTGAAGGGGCCGCACTCTCCACGGAGAGTGCGGCCCCTTGGCGTGTGCTGCTCTACCTCCCCGCCAGCGCCTCCGTAGGCGCCAGGCGCGAAGCCCGTACGGCGGGATAGAGGCCGGCCAGTGCGCCGATCACGAGCGTGGCCAGGACGCCGCCCACCCCGGCCCACAGCGGGACCGTGACCGGCCAGCCCTGGTAGACGGCGTAGCCGCCGGTGACCGCCACCCCGAGCAGCGCGCCGCCCAGGCCGCCGAGGGCGGACAGGAGCAGGGACTCCGCGAGGAACTGGGTGCGGATCTGGCCGCGCGTGGCCCCCAGGGACCGCCGCAGTCCGATCTCCGCGCGGCGCTCCAGGACCGAGATGACCATGGTGTTGGCCACCCCGACCCCGCCCACCAGCAGGGCCACCGCGCCGAGTCCGAGCAGCAGCCCGGTGAAGGCCTCGCCCGCGGCCTTCTTCGCCGCGAGGGCGTCCGAAGGGCGCGAGACGTCGACCTCGTTGGGCGCCGAGGGGTTGGCCGTCGCGCCGAGGACGGCCTGCACCCCCGCCACGTCGGCGTCCTCGGCCCGTACGTACAGCGTCGTCGCGTGCCCGTCGAAGCCGAGCTCGGAGGTGGCCGCGGGCCAGCCGATCAGGGCGGCCGTGTCGAGTTCGGGTGCGAGCTCGGCGGGGGCGAGGATGCCGACGACCGTGAACAGCCGGTCCCCGATGAGGACTTGGGTGTCGGGGGTGGCGCGTCCGATGCCGAGGCGTTCGGCCGCCGTCGCCCCCAGGACCACGGCCGGGTAGCGGCCGGTGGCGGCGTTCAGCCACGTACCGCTCGCGAGGGCCGCCCCTGTCGTGGCGCGCAGGTCGGTGCGGGCGGCGTACGCGGACAGGCCGCCCGTCTCCACTTCGGGGATCTTGGAGCTGCGGTAGACCTTGGCGCCCGGCAGTTTGCCGATGGCGGAGACGGAGGTGACCGGGCCGATCCGGGCCGCCATCTCCTCGGCGGAGTCCGGGAGTTGGGCGGTCTCGCCGGTCATCGTCGAGCCCGGTGACGCGGTCAGGAGGTTGGTGCCGAGCGCCGCCAGCGTACGGTCGAGACCGGCCTGCGAGGAGGCCGAGATGCCGACCACCGCGACCATCGCCGCGATCCCGATGGCGATGCCGAGCGCGGACAGGAAGGCCCGCAGGGGGCGGGTGCGCAGGCCCACGGAGCCGACCTTGACCACATCGCGCGGGCGAAGCCGGGCCGGGCGCAGGGGCGGGCGGGCGGTGGTGCGCGGGCTGTCGAGTACGGAGGTGCTCATGAGGCCGCCCCCGCAAGGACAGTGGAGCCGCCCGGCCCACCTGGGCTGCCCGGGCCACCCGGACCGGCCGACTCGCCGACGATCCGTCCGTCCCGCATCTGTACCTGCCGCGGCAGGCCGTCGGCGAGCTCCCGCTCGTGCGTGATGATCACGACCGTGGTGCCGGCGGTGTGCAGTTCGCGCAGGAGCCGCATGATGCCCGCGCCGGTCACCGAGTCGAGCGCGCCCGTCGGTTCGTCCGCGAGCAGCAGCGCCGGGTCGCCGGCCACGGCCCGGGCGATGGCGACGCGCTGGCGTTCGCCGCCGGACAGTTCGTGCGGGGCGTGGTGCAGGCGGTGGCCGAGGCCCACCCGCCGCAGAACCTCGGCGGCGCGGCGGCGGCGCTCGCGTACGCCGAGTCCGCAGTAGAGCAGTCCGTCGGCCACGTTGTCCCAGGCCGAGGTGGACGCCGCCAGGTGGAACTGCTGGAAGACGAAGCCGATACGGGCCGCGCGCAGGGCGGAGAGCCCGGTGTCCGACAGGTCCCCCACGTCGTATCCGTCGATGCGCACCTGTCCTGACGTGGGCCGGTCCAGGGTGCCGAGGATGTTGAGCATCGTGGACTTGCCGGAGCCGGACGGGCCCACGATGCCGACGAGTTCACCGGCCGTGATCTCCAGACAGACCTCGTCGAGCGCCGTGACCCCGCCGGCGTACGTCTTGGTGACCTGCTCAAGCAGGATCATGGGGTCGCCGTGCGTCACTTGGGCACCCCGACCTTCGTGCCCGCGGCGATCCCTTCGCCGGAGATCTCCACCCGGCCGTCCGCGAACAGACCGGTCGTGACGGGGACATAGGAGGTCGTGGAGCCCTTGACGACCTCCACGCCGAACCCGCCCTCCGCGAGGGCGAGCAGCGCCGCGACGGGCACGGTGAGGACGTCCTCGCGGGTCTCGGCGGTGAAGTCGACGTGCACGGCGGCCAGGGCGTACGCGTCGGCCGCCTTGCGGCCCTTGGCGTCGGTGAAGGAGACGACGACCTCGATCTTCGTCTCGGGGTCCTGGCCCTGGCTCTCAGCCGGTTTGATCACCGTGGTGACCTCCTCGACCTTCCCCTCGGCCAGGCTGTCGTCCGGCAGCCGCACGGCGACCTTCGCGCCCTCCTTGGCCACCTGCTCGTCGCCCGCGTCGAGTTCGGCGGTGACGGCGCGCTCGGTCCCGGTGTACGCGAGCACCTCGGCGCCCGGCTGGAGCGCGTCGCCCTTGCGGGCGGCCAGGGAGTCGATCCGTACCGCCCCGTCGGCGAACACCACCTGGCCGAGCGGCACTTGACCGGTCTCGTCGAGGCCGCGGTCCTCCTGCCATGCGCGTACGGCATCGGCCGTGCCCGAGGTGAACTCCTCGTCCACGGTGAAGCCCTCGTAGCCGAGGGCGTCCAGGTTCTTCTCCAACTGCTCGACGTCCAGCCCTTCGACGCCCTCCCGCAGGTCGCGGTACGCGGGCGTGGCGCCGTACATGAGCGTCACGGGCGCACCGTCCACCGCGTACAGCGTCTTGCCGCGGGTGATGCGGTCGCCGGTGTCGGGCCCGGCGGTGAGCGTGCCGGGCTTGCGGCTCGTGGCCGTGGCCGTCGCCCCGTATCCGAGCTGACCGTCCACCGTCTCGGTGTCCTTGAGGGTCTGGCGGGTGACCTCGGCCGTCGCGGGCGGCAGGGTGCTCCGCTCGGGCCCGCCCTGCTCGGCGCCGCCGAGGCCGAGTGCGGCCGCGGTGACGGCGCCCGCGGTGGCGAGCACCGCGACCGCCACGGCGAGGGCGAAGCCGCGGCGGCGGCGGGGGCGGACGGGTTCCGGGGCATGGACGAACCCGTCGCCGGTGGTCTCCTCGGCGGCCTGTCCGGGGGTCTCCTCGGCGGCCGGTCCGGCGCTCTCCTCAGCGGTCCGCCCGGTGGTCCCGTCAGCGCTCTGCACCACGGACTCCCCCATCAGCTCTTCCCCTGCGTCTTGAGATCGCCGCCCATCAGGTCCTGGCAGGCCTCTTGCGCCTTGTCGAAGTCCGGGTCCTCGGCGATCTCCCTGCCGATCCGCAGGCCGCCGTCCGTGGGGTCGGGGAAGGCGTCGACGCCGTTCTTGCGCATGCACTGCGCGTACTCGCGCATCTTCTCTGCGCCCGGTCCCTTGCCGCCCTGACCCTGCGGCTGGTGCTTGCGGCAGGCCTCCATCGCCTTGTCGACGGTCTCCTTGGGTATCGAACCGTCCAGCTTCATCCGGATGCCCTGACCGGGCTCCGGGTCGTCCATGGGCACACCGTTCTCGCGCATGCACGCCGCGAACTTCATGCCCTGTTCCTGCGGGTCGAGCGACGGCGTCGCCGATGCGCCGTCCTTCTTCGCCCCGTTCGCCGAGGCCACACCGCCGCCGTCGCTGTCCGAGCCGCAGCCGGTCAGGGCCAGTGCGAGCACCAGCGGCAGAGCCGCCAGCACACCGCGAGCATTCCTGCGCATCGCGTCAACTCCCTTGCCTCACGCGGCCGTCGGTCACGGCCGCAGATGAGGGCGATGCAACGCTGCGGGGCGTTTCCCGGTGGTTTCCGTTTCCTGTGGGGCGCGGGAGCCGATCCCTGCGGAGCGCGGGAGCCGATTCCTCCGGAGCGCGGGTCCGAGCATTGACAGCCTGCGCTCACGCCGAGGAAACAAGCCCTTGGCCACCATGTCCCCGGACAACACAAGGAGTCGGACATGAGGGTCCTGGTGGCCGAGGACGAACAGCTGCTCGCCGACGCGATAGCCCAGTGGCTGCGCGAGGAGGCCCATGCGGTGGACGTCGCCTACGACGGCGCGGCCGCCCTGGAGCGCACGAGCGTGCACGCGTACGACGTGGTGATCCTCGACCGCGATCTGCCGGGCGTGCACGGCGACGACGTGTGCCGCGCCCTCGCCGAGGCCCAGGAGGGTGCGCGGGTCCTGATGCTGACCGCGGCGGCGGACATCCGCGACCGGGTGGAGGGCCTGACGCTCGGCGCCGACGACTACCTCACGAAACCTTTCGCGTTCACCGAACTGGCCGCCCGCGTCCTGGCGCTCGGCCGCCGCTCGCGGCCCGCCGCACCCGTGGTGCTGCGCCGCGCGGGCCTCACCCTGGACCCGGCCCGCCGCGAGGTGTTCCGGGACGGACGCTACGTACCGCTGTCGCCCAAGGAGTTCGCGGTGCTCGCCGAACTCCTGCGGGCCAACGGCGCGGCGGTCTCGGCGGAGCAGCTCCTGGAGAAGGCCTGGGACGAGCACGCCGATCCGTTCACGGGGGCGGTGCGGCTCGCCGTGCTCAAGCTCCGCCGCAAGCTGGGTGAGCCTCAGGTGGTGGAGACGGTGGCCGGGGCGGGGTACCGGATCCCGTGAAGGCGCCCCGGCGGCTCGCCCGCATCTCGCTGCGCACCCGTCTCACCCTGGTCTTCGGGCTGCTGTTCCTGCTCGCCGGGCTCGTGCTCCTCGGCACGACGTACGGGCTGTTCCAGCAGCAACTGCGCAGTGGCGGTACGAAGTTCGTCTCCATGCTGGGGAAGGACATACGGGAGGCCGAAGACGCCGAAGACAAGGAGCGGCGCACCCCGGATGAGGCCGAGGGCCCGCGTGATCAGAAGCGGTACGCCATCACCCCCGAGGGGGACATCCTCACCGGAGCGACCGCCGACCGCTGGATCAAGGCACAGCAGGCCCGGGTGGACGACGCCGCGTCCACCTCGCTCCTCACCCAGGGCGGTATCGCCCTCCTTGTGGTCGGCGGTGCGGCCGCCGGCTTCGGCTGGCTGGTCGCGGGCCGCGTCCTCGCGCCGCTGCACCGTGTCACGGACACCGCGCGCCGGATCGCCGCCGCGCCCGCGGCCGACCGCGGGCTGCACGAGCGGATCGCGCTGACCGGCCGCGTCGACGAGGTCAAGGAGCTGGCCGACACCTTCGACACCATGGTGGAGCGGCTCGACCGTTCCTTCGACGGCCAGCGCCGCTTCGTCGCCAACGCCTCGCACGAACTGCGGACCCCGCTCACGCTCGGCCGCGCGCTGGTCGAGGTGGCCATGCACCGGCGTACGGCCTCCGAGGACGTCAAACAGCTCGGCGAGAACCTCCTGGAGATCAACTCCCGGCACGAGCGCCTGATCTCGGGCCTGCTGCTGCTCGCCGACTCCGAGAACGCCGTCACCGAACGGCATCCGGTCGACCTCGCGGACATGGCCGCGCATGTCGTCGCACAGGTGGCGGACCAGGCGCGCGCCGCGGGGGTGACGGTGCGCAGCACGGCGGCCGAGGCACCGACGGCGGGCGACGCTCTGCTCCTTGAGCGCCTCGTCCACAACCTGGTGGAGAACGCCGTACGGCACAACGCCGCCCCGGACGGCTGGGTCGAGATCACGACAGGTGTGCGGACCGACGGGCGGGCGGAGCTGCGGATCGCCAACTCGGGCCCGGTGGTGCCCCCGTACGAGATCCCGCGCCTCTTCGAACCGTTCCGCCGCCTCGGCGCGGAACGGGTGGCCTCCGCCAAGGGTGCGGGGCTCGGCCTGTCGATCGTGCGCTCCATCGCGGGCGCGCACGACGGGGAGGTCCGGGCCGAGCCGCGGACGGAGGGCGGTCTCGTGGTGACGGTGGTGCTGCCGGGCGGGGGCTGAGCGCGGGTCCGGGGCGCGGGTCGCGTACGGGGCCGGGCGCGGGGGCCTGGCAAGCGGCCCGGCGGCCGTCCGGATGGCCTGCGCAACCGTCCTATCCTGGTCCCATGTACTTCACGGACCGAGGCATCGAAGAGCTGGAGAAGCGGCGGGGTGAGGAAGAGGTCACCTTCGAGTGGCTGGCCGAGCAGCTGCGCACCTTCGTCGACCTGAACCCCGACTTCGAGGTGCCGGTCGAGCGCCTCGCCACCTGGCTCGCGCGCCTGGACGACGAGGACGACGAGTAGCCGTACGGCCGACGGCTCGGGCGGCCTCGCGACGGCCAGGTCCGGGCGGGCGGCCTCGCGACGGCCGGTCCCGGGCGGGCGGCCTCGCGACGGCCGGTCCCGGGCGGGCGGCCTCGCGACGGCCGGTCCCGGGCGGGCGGCCTCGCGACGGTTCAGTCCCGGGCGGACGGCCTCGCGACGGTTCAGTCCCGGGCGGGCGGCCTCGCGACGGCCGGTCCCGGGCGGGCGGCCTCGCGACGGCCGGTCCCGGGCGGGCGGCCTCGCGACGGTTCGCCCCGTTGAGCAGCAGCACCGCACCGGCCACCGCCCAGCCGGAGCTGCGCCGGCGCACTCCGTAAAGGACGGCAGGCAGGCCCGCGGCCAGCTGGAGTCCGCCGAGTGCCCGCGCCCGCGGTCCCCGCATCCAGGCGCCGAGCCGCCCCCGCTCCACCACGTCGAGCTCCGCGCTGACCACCTCGCGCCACCCGGTCCACTGCACCTGCTCCACATCGGGCAACGCCGCGGCCGCGGAACGGAGTTCGTCCGAGTGCAGCCCCGGCGCGAGCCCGGCCGGCAGCGTCAGGCCCGCGCGCCCGAGCACCGCGAGCAGCCCCAGCATCCGGGCCCGGCCGTCCGCGTCCGAGTCGGGGCGCGTGAGCGCTTCGAGGGCCTGCATATCCAGTACGGGGTCGAGGCCCAGGCGCCCGACGAAGCTGCTCAGGGCCTCCTCCTCGCCCACGGGGGTGCCGTTCGCCAGCCATACGTAGCCGACCGTGCGCCGGAAGCCGGACGCGAGCGTGAAGCCGGTGCCGCCCTCGTCCCACCACAGGGCGAGCGTCGGCCACGGGGTCGCGACCGCGAGGGCCGAGGCCCAGCCGCGCGCGACCCGGTCGACCTCCTCCGCACCGTCCAGCCAGGGCCTGCCCTCGGGAACGAGGACGCTCCACTCGGGCCCGGCCTGCGCGAGCAGCACCCTTCCCCAAGCTCTCGACTCCGCTCGAGCAGGGGAGGCCCCAATGCGCAACAGCTGGGCCGCGGGGCCGACGGCGGCGGGGTCGGAGCGGCACAGGAGCAGGGCGCCGGAGGCAGCGGGATCGGCGGACATGCCCTCACGGTAGGGGAATTTGCCCTGGTTGGCGCGCCTTTGGGGGCCCGATCGGCGCACTGTGGCACCCGCCCCCTAGGGGCGCCCCCCACCCGTAAATCAGGTCTCGGGCCCGCGATCGCGCCTTGACTTCACCTATCCGCGATATATCGTGTTAACAAGAAGACGCGATATGGCGCGTCCATCGCCCCCGGACCACACCCCCGGGGCCGCCCCAGGCCGAAGGAGGTCAGCCATGCCAGAGTCGACGTGGACCGTCGCGGAGCCCCAGAAGCTCACCTTCGACGACCCGGTGACGACCCTGCAGGTACGCATCGTCAATGGAACGGTGAACGTCGTCGGGACCGACGAAGGTTCCGCCCGCCTCGAGATCACCGAGGTGCACGGGCCCGAGCTGATCGTCGGCCACGAGGACGGTGTGCTCACCGTCGGCTATGACGATCTGCCCTGGAAGGGCTGGCTCAAGTTCCTCGACCGCAAGGGCTGGCAGCGCCGCGCCGTCGTCTCGCTCGCCGTGCCCAGCGGCACCCGGGTCGAGGTCGGCGTGGTCGGTGCGAGCGCGATGGTCTCCGGGATCGACGGTCCCACCACGGTCAAGGGCGTCACTGGCGACAGTGCCCTCGTCAGCCTGAGCGGCCCGGTGCGCGCCGAGTCCGTGTCCGGCGATGTCGAGGCCCAGTCCGTCACGGGCGAGCTCCGTTTCAACTCCGTATCCGGGAATCTGACCGTCGTGGACGCCGGTGCGTCCGTACGGGCGGACTCCGTGAGCGGCGACATGATCGTGGACCTGGACCCGGCGGACCGCGCCACGGACGTGGCCCTGAACAGCGTCTCGGGCGAGATCGCCATCCGCCTTCCGCACCCCGCGGACGCCGAGGTCGAGGCGAACACGACCAGCGGCGCCGTCTCCAACGCCTTCGAGGACCTGCGGGTCTCGGGCCAGTGGGGCGCCAAGCGCATCACCGGCCGGCTCGGCGCCGGGCGCGGCAAGCTCAAGGCCACCACGATCTCCGGCGCGATCGCCCTGCTGCGCCGGCCGGCCCGCGACGGCTTCGAGGACGCACCTCCGACGGACGCACCTCCGACGGAGGCACCCCGGACTGACGCACCGACGGACACGCCCCCGACCGACGCACCGCCCTCCGGTGAGGGCCCGACCGGGAAGGTGCTCTGAGATGGCTCCCGTCTTCGCCCACGGCCGGCTGCGGCTGTATCTGCTCAAGCTCCTCGACGAGGCGCCCCGCCACGGGTACGAGGTGATCAGGCTTCTCGAGGAACGCTTCCAGGGCCTGTACGCCCCGTCCGCCGGCACCGTCTACCCGCGGCTTGCCAAGCTGGAGGCCGAGGGTCTGGTCACGCACACCACCGAGGGCGGCCGCAAGGTCTACTCGATCACCGACGCGGGCCGCGCCGAACTGGCGGGACGCAGCGGCGAACTGGCCGATCTCGAGCTGGAGATCCGCGAGTCCGTCGCCGAGCTCGCGGCTGAGATCCGCGACGACGTGCGCGGCGCGGCCGGCGATCTGCGGCGTGAGATGCGGGCCGCGGCGGGCGAGGCACGCTCGCCCGGGAAGAAGTCCGGACGCGGTACGGACTGGGAGGCCGCGTTCGGCGACAACGAGTCGTGGAAGCTCGCCAAGGAGGAACTGCGGCGCGCCAAGCAGGAGTGGAAGGACCAGGCCCGGCGGGCCAAGGACGAGTCGCGGCGGGCCCGCGAGGAGGCCGATCAGGCGCGGCGGAAGGCGCAGGACGCGCACCGCGATGCGCAGGCCGAGGCGCGCGAGGAGATGCAGCGGATCGCGAAGTCGGTCCAGGACAAGGTGCAGGACCACTTCCAGCGGGGCGACTGGCCGACCGGGCTCCGCGAGGGCCTCTCGGAGATCACGAAGGAGCTGGGCCGGTTCACCAAGCCGGGCGCCTGGAGCGGGGCGTCCGAGTCGTCCGGGCCGTCCGGTCCGTCCGGGTCCGCCTCGGAGTCCGAGCCGCGTGTGGTCGTGGACGTCGACAAGCCCGCCGGCGCCGATGCCGTACGCGAGGACGGGGCCGTATGGGACGACGCGGCAGTACGCGATGACGTACCGCCGTCCGCGGAGGAACCCGCGTGGGCGCACGAGGAGTCGACGGGTGACCCGGCGCGTGATCTGGACCGGCTGCTCGACCGCTTCCGGGACGACATCCGGGACGCGGCCCGCGATCACGGCGTGACGTCCGGGCAACTCACCGAGGCACGGCGGCACTTGTCGGCCACGGCGGTGCGGCTCGGGGCCGTGCTGCGGGGGCGGGACGCGAAGTAGGGCCGCACCGGCACACGGGAACGGCAGCGGGTACGGGCGAGGACTCCTGGAGTCCTCGCCCGTACCCGTTCACGAGTTACCGACCGCTAGTCGCTGATGTGGAAGACGATCTGGTGCAGGTAGACGATCTTGGTGTCTTCCCCGTCCGGGGCGTCCGGGTTCGGCGCGTCGGACTGGAAGTAGAACTGCGGGGACTTGGCGCCGCCGAGCTCGCCCTTGTCCTGGAGCTCCGCCAGTTCCTTGACGAAGGTGTTGGCGTCCGGCGTCGTGGTGCCGAGCTTGTCCGCGAGGTCACCGTCGACGACCACCTTGAGGCGGTTGTCGTCGAGCATGACGTCCATCGCGGCCCCGGTCGCGCTGTCCGGCACGAAGGTGGGCTCCGTCTCGCCGCCCTCGCACTGGTAGTGGCCGAGGACAAGACCCAGTGTCGTGTTCGGCGCCTCACCGCCGAAGGTGACCGACTCGACCGCGCCGTAGGGGCCCTGGCCGTCGCCGGAGCAGACCGAGTCGGCCGGGTTCTCACCACCCCCCTTGCCGTCTCCGCCGTCCTTGCCGCCGGAGCCGGCGTCCTTGCTCGCGTCGGGCGCGGGCGTACCCGGCTTGTCCGCTGCGGGCTTCGACGGCTTCTCGGTCGGTGAGGCGGTCGCGGTCGGCTTGCTCCCGCCGGCCGCCCCGTCGTCCTCGCCCGGCTGGCAGGCCGTGGTGGTCAGCAGGGCGGCGAGGGCAAGGGCCCCCAGGGCGAAGCTCTTCCGGCTCGTACGGCCAGCGCGCATGGTGATCCCCCGATGTCTAGGGCCGGCCGCATGGTCTGACGTGGTCCGGCGCCTGCTTGGCCCGACCCGTTCGGCCCGACCGGCGAGCAGATTCTGCCCCGACCGGATCACCGAACCATCCTCGCCCGCGCGATCGTTACCGATCACGGACATGGAAGGAACACTTCCGTTCCCTCGCGCCCGCCCTCTCCCCCGTATTTCAGG
>NZ_JAAKZW010000143.1 GCF_011044995.1 Streptomyces mesophilus
CCCTCCCCGCTCCCTCACCCCGGAGACCACCATGTCCCTGCGCCGACTCACCCTCGCCGGCGTCCTCGTCGCCTCCCTGGCCCTCACCGCCGCCTGCGGCAGCGATGACGGAGCCGACAGCGGCAAGGCATCCGCCACCTGCCCGGGCGGCAAGATCCGGTTCGGCGTCGAGCCGTTCGAGGACCCCTCCAAGCTGACCCCCGCCGCCGAGGCCCTCGCCGACGGCCTCAGCAAGCAGCTCGACTGCCCGGTCGAACTCACCATCACCGAGGATTACTCGGCCGAGGTGCTCGCCATGGAGAACGGCAAGCTCGACATCGGCATGTTCGGCCCGCTCGGCTACGTCTTCGCCAGCAAGCGCGCCGACGCCGAGGCGCTCGCCTCGTTCGGTGACGCGAAGGGCAAGCTCTCCACGTACACCGCCGGCATATGGGTCCCCAAGGACTCGGACATCAAGTCCGTCAAGGACCTCAAGGGCAAGTCCCTGGCGCTCGGTTCGCCCGGCTCCACCTCCGGTGACGCGCTGCCGCGCCAGGCCGTCGTGGACGCCGGTCTCGCCGAGAAGGACGTCAAGGTCGACTACGCCGGCGGCCATCCCGAGGCGCTGCTCGCCCTGACCAACGGCAAGGTCGACGCCGCCGAGATCAACTCGCAGCAGCTCGCCGTCGCCACCGAGGAAGGCACGTTCGACCAGGCGAAGTTCCGCCAGGTGTGGACCTCGGACCCGATCCCCAACGACCCGATCACGGTACGCGGCGACATGGACCCGAAGTTCAAGCAGGCCCTCCAGAAGGCGCTGCTCGAACTGCCCGCCGACAAGGTCGCCGAGATCGGCAAGCTGCTCGACGTCGACCCCGCGGGACCGCTGATCAAGGTCGACAACAAGACCTACCAGCCGCTGTTCGACCTCGCCGAGGACCTCGACCTGAGCGAGAAGGACGTCTGATGCTCGCCCTGACCGGGATCAAGGTGCATTACGGCGCGCAGCAGGTGCTGTACGGCGTGGATGTCACCGTCGGGCGCGGCGAACTGCTCGCCGTCCTCGGCGCCAACGGATGCGGCAAGTCCACACTCCTGCGCGCCGCCGCGGGTCTCCAGCCCATGACCGCGGGCGAGGTCCTGGTCGGGGGCGAGCCCGCGGGCCGGCTCGACATCGCCGTGATCTTCCAGCACATCCATCTCGTACGAAGGCGCTCGGTCCTCGACAACGTGTGCGCGGGCGCGCTCGGCCGCCTGCCGCTGCACAAGTCCCTTGTGCCGGCGCTGTTCCCGGCCGAGGTCAAGGAGGAGGCGATGGCCTGCCTCGACCGGGTCGGGCTCGCCGACCGGGCGCACGACAAGGCGGGCAGCCTCTCCGGCGGCCAGCAGCAGCGGGTCGCCGTGGCCCGCGCGCTGTGCCAGCGGCCCAAGGTGCTGCTCGCGGACGAGCCGGTCTCGGCCCTCGACCCGGCCGCGTCCGAACAGGTCCTCGCGCTGCTCGCGGAGCTCGCGCACGACGAGGACATGGCGGTGCTCGCCGTACTGCACCAGCCGGCACTCGCCTCCCGGCACGCCGACCGGGTCGTCGGGATGCGCGACGGGCAGGTGGCGCTCGACGGGGCGCCCGATCAGCCGGTCGACCATCTGTACAGCCCGATCAACCCCCTCAGCGTGGAGACCGTGTCATGACCGTCCTGCAGCAGGAGGTCCGCAAGCTGACCGTCCCGCCGAAGCCCCGGCAGCCGAAGCGGAAGATCATCTCTCTGGTGATCACGGCCGTGGTCGTCGCCGCCCATGTCTTCGCCTGGAACACCACCGGCATGTCCGTGACCGCCTTCGCCGAAGGCTGGCAGGGCATGGTGGACTTCATCGGCGAGGCCTTCCCGCCGAACCTCTCCTGGGAGGTTCTGAAGCCCAGCCTCGAAGGCGCGCGGACCACCCTGTGGATCGGTCTCCTCGGCACCACCCTGTCGGTGCCGGCCTCGCTGGTGCTCGCGCTCCTCGCGACCCGGGGCATGGCGCCGGGTTACGTCTACCAGTCGGCGCGCTCGGTCCTGTCCTTCCTGCGAGCCGTCCCCGAGATCGTCTTCGCGCTGGTCTTCGTGACGGCCGTGGGCCTCGGCCCGTTCCCCGGCGTGCTGGCGCTGGTGTGCCACAACGTCGGTGTGATGGGCAAGTTGTGGGCCGAGTCGATCGAGGACGTCGACCCGGGGCCCGCCACCGCGCTCCGCTCGGCCGGCGCCGGCCGGATCCAGGTCGCCTCGCACGCGCTGCTTCCCATGGTGACCCCGCAGATGACCGGCCTGCTGATGTACCGCTTCGACGTCAACGTACGGTCCTCGCTCGTCCTCGGTCTGGTCGGCGCCGGCGGTATCGGCTTCCTGATCAACCAGTCCATCAGGACCTTCAAGTTCGACGAGATGCTCACCCACATCATCGTGGTGCTCGTGCTGATCATCGCGGTGGACCGCTTGTCGGCTCTCGTACGGGCGCGGCTGTCGTGACGGATCTCCCTGTGCGGTACGCGCGTTGGGACGGGCCCGGACTGCCCTTCACCCTGGTCGATACGAGGGTGGCGGCCGAGCCCGGCCCGGGTGAGGTCCTCGTACGGATCGACCTCGCGACGGTCTGCGGCAGCGATCTGCACACGGCCACCGGGCGCCGCCGGTCACCGGCGCCGAGCGTGCTCGGACACGAGCAGGTCGGCACGGTGCTCGCCGCGGGCGGTGACGTCCGCTGCCAGGACGGTACGCCGGTCGTCCCCGGCCTCCGGGTCGTCTGGTCGGTCACCGCGTCCTGCGGCGACTGCGACCGGTGCGGGCGCGGACTCACCCAGAAGTGCCGGGCCTTGTTCAAGTACGGACATGAGCTCCTCGACGAACTCGCCCCGCTGACCGGCGGGTTCGCCACCCACTGCGTCCTGCGTCCCGGAACGGCGATCGTCGCCGTACCGGACGAGCTGCCCGACGAGGTGGCCGCCCCGGCCTCCTGCGCCACCGCGACGGTGGCGGCCGTACTCGCCGAGGCCGGGCCGCTCGACGGCCGCCGGGTCCTGGTGACCGGCGCCGGGATGCTCGGCGTCACCGCCGTGGCGATGGCGGCGGAGGCCGGCGCCGAGGTGATCGCGTCGGACCCGGACCCGAAGCGCCGTGCGCAGGCCTTGCGCTTCGGGGCTCGGGAAACAGCCGCGACGGCGGCAGACGTCGGCGTCGACGTCGAGATCGCTCTCGAGCTCTCGGGCCACCCCGACGCCGTACGCACCTGCCTGGGCGCCCTGGCCATCGGCGGCACCGCGGTCCTCGCCGGATCCGTCTTCCCCGGTCCCGCCGTCCCCCTCGACCCCGAGCGCCTGGTCCGCGGACTGCACACGGTCACCGGGGTCCACAACTACCGCCCCGCCGACCTCCAGCGAGCCGTGGACTTCCTCGCAGCCCACCACGCGGCGTACCCCTTCGCCGAACTGGTCGGCGGCGCCTACGACTTGGGCACCCTCGACGCCGCATTCGCGGGAGCCCACGGAGCGGAAGCCCCCGGAGCGGGAGCGCCGCGTCAGGCGGTGCGGCCGCACCAGGCCGCCGCCACCGGGAGCTGATCTTCCGTTCTGCGACCGGACGTCGTACACCGGTCATCGCACGTCCATCCGGGCCGCCGAGGATCCTCGGCGACTCAACTCTGCCCCCACATAGGAGGAGTACGTGCTCATCGTCCGCAACAGACGCAGCCGCCGCACCGCGGCGGTCGCCCTCACGGCCACGGCTCTGCTCGCCGGCACGATCCAGCTCTCCACCGGCGCCGCCACCGCCGCCCCGGCCGCCATCAAGGACAAGGTCCTCGTGATCGGCCTCGACGGCGCCAACCTCGACCGCATCAAGGCCGCCAACGCCCCCAACCTCAAGCGCCTCATGTCCGAGGGCCTCACCGCGAACAGCACCCTCTACAGCTCGCCGATGGCCGCCACGTCCTCGGGCCCCGGCTGGTCGACCATCGCCACCGGAGTCTGGCCCGACAAGCACGGCGTGAAGGACAACTCCTTCGCGGGCAAGCAGTTCGGCACGTACCCCGACTTCCTGACCCGCGCCGAGAAGGCGAACCCCTCGCTCAACACCTACGCGGCCGCCGACTGGGAACCCATCGCCTCCTCCGACGCGGGCGGGCCGATCTTCTCGCCCACCGTCGACAAGCGCCTCGGCCTCAAGGGCGACGCGAACGGATACGGCGTCGAGGATCCGAAGATCGCCGCGGGCGCCGCCGACGAGCTGAGGAACGGCAACCCGGACGCGGCCTTCGTCTACTTCGGCGAGATCGACATCGCCGGCCACAACTCCGGTCCCGGCAGCCAGGCGTACCTCGACGCGATCGCCCGCAGCGACCGGCACATCGGCACGGTTCTCAATGCCGTGACCTCGCGCGCCACCTATGCCCAGGAGAACTGGAAGATCCTGGTCACCACCGACCACGGTCACAAGGACGGCGGCGGCCACGGCGGCTCCGACATCAAGGAGCGCGGCACCTTCGTCATCGCCAAGGGCGCCGGGATCGCGGCGGGTTCGGTCCGTCATGACGTACGCCTCGTCGATGTCGCCGCGACCGCCCTGAAGCAGGTCGGCGTCTCCACCGCGGGCCTCGACGGCGTCCCCCTGGACACCCCGGACAACGACGCCTTCGACACCGTACGGGGATCTCTGGCGGCCCGTACGGACGAGACCGGCATCCCGGCCGGCGTGAAGGGCTACACGCACACCGCGCCCAGCGGCTGGTCCGTGGACAACTCGGCGATGGGCACCGGCGGCGTCACCGAGTGGCGGGGCTGGTCCTTCACCACCGACGAGTTCTGGACGCAGGCGCAGCGCGACCAGTGGCGCGAGCTGAACGTCCGCGGCCGTGATGTCTTCGCGGTCGCCGACTCCGACGAATGGGACGACAAGACCAACAGCGGAAAGTTCGACTCGACGCTCGTCGGCCCCAAGTGGCAGGTGCAGGGCGGCACCACGCGCACCCTGCGCTTCCAGACCCACTACCGGCACGAGGCGGGCCAGACGGCCCAGGTCCTCGTCTCGTACGGGGGCGGGGCGCCCCAGCAGGTGAAGACCTTCACGGCCGACGCGACGGCCCAGGCACAGAGCCTTCCGCTCCAGGTGCCCTCGGGCGTCTCGGACGTCCAGGTCCGTTTCCGGTACGCGGGAACGAACAACTGGTTCTGGGCCGTGGACAACGTGAGGCTCGGCTGACGTCCATGAGCTGGGACGGGACGGGCCGCACCAGGCCCGTCCCGTTAGGCTGACGGTGTCCGGACATCTTTCCGGACAGCTGTAACCGGCCGAGAAGCGGAGATCAGTCCCGTGGCAGAGCGCAAGCCGATCGAATCCTGGCTCACCGACATGGACGGGGTCCTCATCCACGAGGGTGTGCCGATCCCGGGTGCCGATGCCTTCCTCAAGCGCCTGCGCGAGTCCGGAAAGCCGTTCCTGGTCCTGACGAACAACTCGATCTACACGGCCCGTGATCTGCACGCCCGCCTCAAGCGCATGGGCCTGGACATCCCCGTCGAGAACATCTGGACCTCGGCGCTCGCGACCGCCAAGTTCCTCGACGACCAGCGGCCCAACGGCACCGCGTACGTGATCGGTGAGGCCGGTCTGACGACGGCCCTGCACGACATCGGCTACGTCCTTACGGATGCGGACCCCGATTACGTGGTTTTGGGCGAGACGCGCACGTATTCCTTCGAAGCCATGACGAAGGCCGTCCGCCTGATCAACAACGGCGCCCGCTTCATCTGCACCAACCCGGACGAGACCGGGCCCTCCCTCGAAGGCCCGCTGCCGGCGACGGGCGCGGTGGCGGCGCTGATCACGAAGGCCACCGGCAAGGAGCCGTACTTCGCGGGCAAGCCCAACCCGCTGATGATGCGGACGGGTCTGAACGCGATCGGGGCGCACTCCGAGACCAGCGCGATGATCGGCGACCGCATGGACACGGACGTCCTCGCCGGCCTCGAGGCCGGAATGATCACGTACCTGGTCCTCACGGGCCTCACGACCCCGGAAGAGGTCGAGAAGTACCCGTTCCGGCCGTCGCACATCGTGGACTCGATCGCGGATCTGGTGGATCTGGTCTGAGCGCCGGCGGGCAGGGCGCGCCACCCATACGGCCCACACCCGCATGCACCCCGGACCCGCGCGCGCGAGGCTCGACGCAGGAGGTCCACCATGCCCTCACCCCGGGTCAGGCTCACTCTGTGCGCCACCGTCGCCGCTCTCGCGCTCGCCACACCTGCTCACGCGGCCGACGGCACGGTCAAAGTCAGCCCCAGTACCGTCACGCCGGGCGCTCAGGTCGAGCTGAGCGTCACGGGGTGTGACGGGACGACCGGGGCGGCCAAATCGCAGGTGTTCGTCGCCGACGGAGCCCTCACCGGGCGGGACGGCGCCGGCTATCCGATGAGCGGCGAGGCGATGATCCGGTCGACGGCGACCCCGGGCACGTACGACGTCTCCGTCACCTGTGACGGCGAGGACGGCAAGGCCAAGGGCACCGTCACCGTCGTCAGCCAGGCCACGCCCAGCCCCACCGCCCCGATCCGCGCGGGCGGCGGCGGTACGGCCTCCCTCAGCGCCGAGGAGCCGAGCACGGGCCCGGGCTGGCGGCACGCACTGATCGGGCTGCTGCTCGCGGGCGCGGCGGGCCTCGCCGTCGCCGGGCGCTTCGTGCGCCGGCGACGGGGTGGCGCCTAGCCCCATGGCGCAGATGCGTTCTTCCGGGAGCGGGCGGCTGCTCACGGGCATCGCCTGGGCCGTCCTGCTCGTGGGTCTGTGGCTGTGGGGCCGCGAGATCGCCGGTGTGCCCGACGGCTCGTCCACCACGAACGGCGATGTCGCCGCCGTCGGCCGTCCGCTGCTCGCCGCCGAACTCCCGCCCGCGATCAAGCCGTTGCCCGAGGCGGGCCCGCACCGTGTGGACATCCCGTCGATAGGGGTCCAGGCCCCCGTGATCAAACGCGGCCTCGACGGCGAGGGCGCGATCGCACCGCCGCCGTACGACCAGGCCGGTGTCGTCGGCTGGTACGCGGGCGGGGTGAAGCCCGGCGCGAAGGGCACGGCGCTGTTCGTCGGGCATGTGGACACCGAGTCGCGGCCCGCCGTGTTCTACAACCTCAGCACCCTCAAGCCCGGCGAGAAGGTCCGCGTGACCAGGGCGGACGGCACGGTGGCCGAGTTCACCGTCGAGGAGGTCGCGGTCTACGACCGGTCCGGTTTCGATCCGCACAAGGCGTACGGGGTGCGCCATGACGACCGTGCCGAACTGCGGCTCATCACGTGCGGCGGCACCTTCGACCGGGCGACGAAGACGTATTCGTCGAATGTCGTGGCCTCCGCGTTCCTGACGGGCAAGGGGCCCTGACCGATCAGGTCAGAGCCCCCGCAAGGTCAAGCGACGGCGCAGGTCAGCTCACCGGCACGGCCCCCGCAGGCGCCGCGGCCCGGCTGAACGCCCGCAGCCCGAGCGCACCGAAGACCACCCCGAACACCGCCCAGAGCACGGCGTGCGAGGCGATCGACAGGACGCGGAAGTCCCACAACAGCGTTGCCGCCACGGGGACTTCGTCCGGGTTCCCGGGCAGCGCGAACAGCACCGCGAGCACCGCGACGCCCGTCACGGCCGCCGCGACCTGCCGTACCGGAACGCTCCGGTCCGCGAGCCGTACGTACACCTGCCAGACCAGGAACATGCCGAGCACGCCGATGACGACGGCGGCCAGCCACAGGCCCTGGCGGTCGGACACGGTGGACGAGTCGCCCACGCCCGGCGGGTTGGCCGGGTAGCGCAGGGCCGGCAGGAGGGAGATCGCGAGGAAGGCCGCGCCCGAGAACAGCAGCGCGCGCGGCCAGGGGGAGACGTCCGGATCGCGGCGGTGCACGAGGGCGTAGGCGATCGCGAAGAGGACACCGAGGGCCAGACCGAACACCACCGAGGTGACGACCAGACCGAAGTGCTGCGTGGAGCGCGTGAAGAGCTCCTCGTGATGCTGGACGGCGGCGGCGCCCGCGTCGGCGTGCTCATGGGAGCGCGCCTCCTCGAGACGTATCGCACGGTCCATCAGGGGTTCGGCGAGCAGCAGGGAGAAGAGACCGGCCGCGAGGCCCGCCGCTCCTCCCGCCGCGAGCCCGCGCCCGAGCAGAGGAAGTACAGGAGTCGACATGTCGGCGAGGGCCCCGATCAGTGGCAGGGGGCGCCGAAGAGGTGCCGGCCGTCGTGCGCGAACTCGTGCAGATAGTCGCCGGTCGCCGAGATCAGCGTGCCGTGATCGAAGAACATCGCGTACAGGGCGATGATCGCCACGATCGCGGCGGCCGAGGCGATCAGCCAGTCACGGGTCCTGGTGGTCGCGTCCTGGGCAGCCGTCGTGCTCGGGTGCTGTGCCGAGTGCAGTGACATCCGGGTGGGTCTCCTTCCGGGGTTTCCACGCCCCAAGGCAGGAGGACGACGGGTCAGTTCCTGACTTCCGTGTACGCATGCTCCGGGCGGAGCTCGTACGCGGTCACAGTGGCGGGACCGTCCCGGATTCGCACCGGGTTCCTGTCAACCGTCGCCTCGTTGTATGGACTTGTCGTCCGGAGAGTCCCAACTCGGGGGGATGGCTGTCAACCACGCATCCGTTACGTCACCCTCGCCCCGGGCGGCCCCGGGCGCACCCGACCCGGCCGGTGGCCCGCTCCCCCCGGAGCCGCCGGCCGGGCCGGTCCTCGACCGTGCGCGCTCGGGCTGCGGGAGAAACCCGGCGCCGGCACGGGAGGTTCGGGAAGACCAGTCGCTGAAGTCGTCACAAGCGGAGGCAGCCGCTCCATGACAGGGCGCGGCTGTGGCGGCCGCCCGGACCCGGGGACTCCGGCACAGGGGGGTCGTCCACGACGGCCGGGGGCTGGGGCCGTTGCCCTCACTTTAGAACGGAAGACCTGGCTCGCCCAGAGGTGGTTGTCGCCAACTCGACCGGAATGCAGGGCGGTTCGTCCGGTGACCGGGGCGTTTGTCCGGACGCTCGGCTCGGGCGAGCAGGCGAGCAGGCGGGCGAGCGCGTGGACAGGCGGTCCCGACGGAGGTGCCCCGCCCGGATGCCGCCCTCCCTCACCAAGGGTGCGGACGGTCCGCTTCGAGCGCCGCATCGTCCAGCAGCCCGTCGAGCAGCTCCTGCGCGATCGAGTCGATCGGCCGGCGCATCCGCCGGGCGTACGCGCGCAGCGAGGTGAAGGCAGCGTCCACCTTGACGCCCCAGCGCTCGGCGAGCAGACCCTTGGCCTGCTCGATCCGGACCCGGCTCGACAACGCCGACTGCAACTGCCGGGTGAGGGACGTGCATTCCTCGTGCATCCGCCGGTGCACCAGACCGATGGCCGCCGCGTCCGCGAGCAGCTGGGCCAGCTCCAGGTGCATGTGCTGGTGCCCGGGCCGCCCGTTGGAGAACAGGTTCAGCGCGCCGATCAAGGTGTCGCCCCGGCGCAGCGGCACCGCACACGTCACGGTCATCCCGGCGCGCAGCGCCCGCGCCGTCAACTGCGGCCACTGCTCGGCGGCTTCGGGCCCGGCGAGCCGCACCGGCGGCACCGGCTCGCCGGAGGCGCAGGCGTCGAGACAGGGGCCGCCCTGGTGCTGGATCTCGAGGAGTCCGCGCACCCGGCCGTGCGGGTCCTTGCTGGTGACGATGGAGATACCGGCGTCCGCGCCGACGAGCAGGATGCCGGCCGCGTCCGCGCCGAGCACCTCCACACAGTCGTCGGCGAAGCGGCTCAGGTACGTGGGCATGCTGAACGGATCGCCCAAGGTGTCGGCCGCGGCGACGAGGACACCGGCCAGTCGCAGATCTCTACCGCTCTCGACCATCGGTCCTCCCAGAGGCGCAAGTCGCTGCGCGCCTACCCGCATCTCGCGCGCTGTAACGGGTCTGTGCGAAGTCGCCTCAAGAACCGTTCGAAGCCGTCTCACAGGCCTCGTACGGAGCCGCCCGACCACTCCCGTACGCGGCCGCGTAACAGCTCGTGCACGAAGCGGCGGACCAGGGAGGGCGCCCCTCGTGACTCAGGTGCACCTATGTCAGGATTGAGGCTCCGACAGTGCACCCAAGGGGGAGTGGATGTACAGCAGTTCCGCGACGTTCCGTGGGGCGGTGCAGACGGGTGCGGCGCTCATGGGGGCGGCGCTGCTTCTGACCGGCTGCTCGTCGGACGGTGACAAGGACCCTGACAATCCGGCGAGTGCCACGCAGCAGCCGAAGGACAAGGACCCGTACTGGGTCAACCCCGACTCGAACGCTGCCGAGCAGCTCCAGACGTACAAGGACGACAGCAAGAAGTCGGACGCCGATCTGATCAAGAAGATCGCCGAGCAGCCGACCGGCGAGTGGATCGTGCCGGAGACGGCGCAGGACCAGGCGCGCGAATTCACCGAGGCGGCCGAGAAGGCCGACCGCGAGGCGGTCCTGGTGCTCTACAACATCCCGCACCGCGACTGCGGTCAGTTCTCCAAGGGCGGTGCGGCCGACGGCGACGCCTACCGGGGCTTCATCGACGAGGTCGCCAAGGGCATCGAGGACCGCCCGGCCACCGTCATCCTCGAGCCGGACGCCCTGCTGCACGTCGTGGACCGCTGCACACCGCCGGAGTTCCACGACGAGCGCTACGAGTTGCTCAAGGGCGCCATCGACAAGCTGCACGCCCTGAAGAACACCAAGGTCTACATCGACGGCGGCAACGCGGGCTCGGCCGGCCCCGACGCCTTCTACGAGCCGTTGAAGCGGGCGGGCATCGACAAGGCCGACGGCTTCGCGGTGAACGTCTCGAACTACTACACCACCGAGGAGTCCATCGAGTTCGGCAAGCAGCTCTCGGACAAGGTCGGCGCCAAGCCCTTCGTCATCGACACCAGCCGCAACGGCAACGGCGTATGGCAGTCGGACGAGAAGGACCCCTGGTGCAATCCGCCGGGCCGCGCGCTCGGCGAGGTGCCCACCGTGGACACCGCCGACGAACGGGTCGACGCCTACCTGTGGATCAAGCGCCCCGGTGAGTCCGACGGCGAGTGCCGAGGCGGTCCGAAGGCCGGCGAGTGGTGGCCGGAGTACGCATTGGAGCTGGCCAAGAACGCCAAGTAAGCCGCGTACACAAGCACTTGAGGGCGCCCCCTGTATCAGGGGGCGCCCTCAAGTGCTTGTGTACCGAGGCTCTACTCGGGAACCTCCACCCACTGCGCCTCGCTCGGCACACCCTGGTCGTCGGTGACGAACAGCATGTACCAGCCCGGCTGCACCAGGTTCTTGTTCTCCGGGACCGTCACCGTGACGCTGTCCTTGCCCTTCTTCACATCGAGGGCGATCGAGCGCTGGTCGATGTCCGTGACGTGCGTGGACGCGCTCGGCCTGATCAGCCGCGCGTTCTTGATCGACGAGGCGTGCTGCGTCTTGAACGTGGCCGACTCCCCGCGCTCGATCGCGTCCGGACCGCCGCTCAGCGAGGGCTGCGAGCCCTGGTAGAGATACGGCGGGGTGTAGATCTCCAGACGCTGCTCGAACGTGCCCGGCTTGGTGTTGCCCTCGTCCGCGTACAGCGAGTCCGAACCGAAGAAGACCACGCGCCCGTCGGGCAGCAGCAGCGAGCCCGAGTGGTAGTTGCGGCCCACCAGCGGATCGGCGACCTTGCGCATATCGCCGGTCTTCGCGTCGTACATCCGCGCTTCGAGGATGTTGGAGTCGCTGCGGCCGCGGTAGTCCTCCGAGCCGCCGGAGATCAGTACGTTGTCGTCGGGAAGCACCGAGGACTGCGGATAGCGGGTGCCCTTGTCGAAGGAGGGCCCGTCCTTGAACTGAGGGTTGTCCTCGTCGAGATCGATGATCCGGGTCTTGTCGCTGGACTGCTCCGACTCACCGACACCGCCGCCGCCGACGACCATGAACTTCTCGTCCTGCGCGGGCGGCAGCCACACCGTGCCGGCGGTCTCCATCAGCTTGGGGTCGGACAGACCCTTGACCTTGGTGAACTTATTCGTGTCGAAGTCCCAGACACCCGGGTCGCGGCCCACGTCGTCGGGACCGTAACCGGCGTTGGCGCCCGAGTAGAACAGCTCGCCGTTGGGCAGCAGGAAGATCGCGGGATACGTCGGGAACTGCCGGTTCTGCTTGACGTAACTCCACTTCTTCGTCTTCGGGTTGTACACCTCGTTGCGGTTGCCGGGCACGACCTGGCCGATGTCGTCGAGGCCCGACAGGGCGAGGATCCGGCCGTCCGAGAGCGTGGTCAGCGTGGGGTACCAGCGCGACTCGTTCATCGGGTCGACCTTGATGTACTTCTCGGCCACCGGATCGAACTCATAGGCATCGTCGATGCCCTGGAAGTCCTTCTTGTCGAGGGCGAGCTTCTGCGCGATGCCGTAGGTGTTCTTGGCGTCGGCGGCCGAGAGCCCCTCGATCTTGTAGTTGTCCTCGGTGCCGGTCTCGTACTTCTTGCCGCTCTTGGTGGCCTCGACGTAGACGCGCTCGAGGCCCGCCGTGTTGCCGGTGAACTTGCCGGTCGCCGGGTCGAAGGTCTTCTTCGCGCGCTCGACGACGATCGACTCGGTGAGGACGAAGGTCTTGCCGTTCTCCTTGCCCGTGAGCTTGGTGCCCTTGGGCAGGGTGATCGGCTTGTCCGGGTTCTCGTTGTGGACGATCATCAGGCCGCCGGCCTTGGTCACATCGCCCTTGAGCTTCTCGTACGACTTCGTGCCGCCCGCGACCAGGAGCTTGCCGTCCGGGAGCTGGGTGTGCCCGGTGCAGAACAGGTCGTTGGGGGTGGGGATCTTCTTGAAGGTGTTCTTCACCGGGTCCCACAGGACGGTGTCGAACTTCTTCGCGTCGAAGTTCTTCTGGTTGTTCCCCGAGCCCGCGACGAGCAGCACCTTCCCCGTGTGCAGCAGCGCGGCGTGGATCGTGTTCAGCTTGTACTCGTCGGGCAGGTCGACGATGTCCCACTTGCCGTTGTCGGCCTTGTACTCGGGCCTGTTGATCTTGTAGTCGTGGTACTGGTCCGAGGCGAAGCGCCACAGCGCGGGACCGTTCATTCCGGCGAGTGCAAGCACCACCGCCGCGCCTATCGCTATGCGGCGGGCGCGGCGGCGGGTGTGCTTCACCGGCGTGGTGCCGACGGTCATTTCTTACGTCCCCCAAGGGCGATCTGCATGGTTTCGTCGGGGCGTCCGGTCCGAGCGGGACGCTCGGCCGCGGCCCAGCTGGGCCGGCCCTGGTTGTGCGGAGCGGCGGCCTGGGGTGGCACCGCAGCCGGCTGCTGCCCGTGCGCGCCGTCCACCGGACCGCTTCCCGGAGCACCGGACCTGGGCTTCTTCTTGTCCTGGCGGATCTGCCAGCGCCAAACGAAGATGGGCGTGGCGGTGATCAGCATCGCGATCACACCCCAGATGATCATGGCCGGGTGGGCGTGCCCGTAATAGAACCCGGCACCGATCGAGCCGCCGAAGATCAAGATGAAGTACCAGTGGTAGCGGAAGGTCCCGAACCAGCGGTCGGGGGACGCCGAATCGCCCTTCGGTGTGACCACGAACTTGGACTTGCGCCGCAGCATCGCGTCGATCAGCGCCTTGGCGTACAGAGGCGCGGACAGCGCGGACATCACCATGCCGGCCACACCGCCGGAGCCCTCGGGCTCGTGCGGCGAGACATTGTGGCGGCGGTTCCAGATGTACAGGCCGATCTGCAGCGCCGAGGCGTTGCCGTAGAGCATCAGCCAGATCGTCGGATCGATGTTGACACCCGAGGCGCCCAGGCCCAGGAACAGTGCACAACTCAGCGCCGCCAGGATCCAGTTCAGGGCCGACATCGGGTAGAAGATGATCATCATCGTGTAGTTGAAGAGCTTGCTCGGCGGAAGCGAGTACCAGCCCTTCCAGTACTGCTTGAGGATCGTCTCGTACGTACCGCGCGACCAGCGCATCTGCTGCGTGAAGAAGTCCGTCCAGGCGCTCGGGCCCTCACCGACGGCGAGCACGTCCGGCGTGTAGACCGAACGCCACTTCTTGCCCGTCTGCGGATTGCGGTGGCGGTGGATCTCGAACCCGGTCGCCATGTCCTCGGTGATCGAGTCGTACAGACCGCCGATCTGCTTGAGCGCGCTGATCCGTACGGCGTTCGAGGTGCCGACGAACATCGGGGCGCCGTACGCGTTGCCCGCGCGCTGGATCAGCGCGTGGAACAGGAACTGCTGGGACTCGGCGGCCTTGGTGACGAACGAGTCGTAGTTGCCGTACACCTGCGGGCCGATGACGAAGCCGACATCCGGGTCGCGGAAGAAGCCGAGCATCCGCTCCAGGTAGTTGGGCATCGGCACGTGGTCGGTGTCGACCGAGGCGAAGTAGTCGTAGTCGTCACCGTGCGCGTCCAGCCAGGCGTTGTAGTTGCCGTGCTTGGTCTTGGCGCGGTGCGGGCCCTTCTTCTGGTTCCACTTCGCGATGCCCTTGCGGGAGAAGTGGTGCACGCCGAGCCGGGCGCAGACCTCCTTGACCTCCGGGTCGTCGCCCTCGTCGAGCAGCCAGACGTGCAGCAGGCCCCGGTGGCGGAGCTTGACCGCCGCCTCCAGGGTCTTGGTCACCATCTCGATCGGCTCCTTGCCGGGCACGAACGAGGTGAGGAACGCGACGCGCGTCCCGGTCTCCGGCACGACCGGGATCGGGTCACGGGCGACGAGCGTGGCATGCGCGTTGGACAGCACGTTCATGCAGCGGAAGAACTCGATCAGGCCGATCGAGACCAGCATGACGACGTCGAGGTGCTCCAGATACGCGTTCGGAACGTAGTCGCGCTCCGTCCAGTGCTCCGGCTGAAGCAGCCAGGCGAGCAGCACGAGCGAGAGCAGCGGCGCCGCGCCCAGCATGAGCGCGGCCCGGATCCGGTGCGGCTCCTGCGAGAGCAGCGACCGGTACTGCACCTTGTACGGCTTGCTCGGATCGGGGTTGGTCAGTGGCCCCGAGAGCCGGCTGTAGTGCTCGTAGTCGTACCTCGGCAGCGTCTTCTTGATACGCCTGAAGCCGCCCGTCCGATGTGATGGCACGCGCAACTGCTGCGTCTGGGACGGGTCGGAGCCCGGCCCGGCGCCCCTCGGCGTCGACGTCATGAGTCATCCCCCCGCACGCACTGGTCTGCGTGTTCGTCGGTCCTTCCGCCCATCGGAGTCCCCCTCGACCCCCACAGGCGCGTCACTGGCTGGCCACCTCACCTGTCACTAGGACATGGAAGAGGTGCCTTCCGGTTGCATGATGCCCGCCCCGCCTTGCTTCATGAACGGGACCCCCAGCGTTTCATGGCCGGGGCCCTCTCCCCGTACCACCCGTTCACATGGTGACGGTGACGAGAACCCCCAACTGCCTCGTACCGTCCGCCCCATGGAAGCCCAAGGCTCCCAATCTCCAGGCCAGGGTTCTACGACCCCTGGCTTGATCGCAAGAGCGATACAAGGTGTTTACTTGTCATACGCGTGGTTTGAGAGGTCAGTTGAGGCAGGTGAGCCGAGCCGGGTACGAATATTACCGAAGTGCTCGCGTATTGCCTGCTCGGCCCGGATGACATCGCCCGAGCGCACCGCGTCGAGGATCTCCCGGTGCTGGCGGCAGGTCACCTTGGGGTCCTGCGGTACGTCGACGAGGTCGGTGCGTACGTTGTGGAACGCGTCCCAGAACGCCTCCAGGACCTCCCCGAGCAGCAGGTTCCCCAGGCCGCGGTAGAGCGTGGCGTGGAAGGCGCGGTCGGTTTCGGCGGCGACCTCGCCGTCGGCGGCCTCGCGCTCCATCCGTTCGATGAGCGCGTCGAGTTCGGCGAGGTCGGTGGCGGGCACGCTGCCCGCGAGCCGGGCGATCAGACCGGTCTCCACGGCCTCGCGCAGCTCCAGGAGCTGCAACAGGCTGTCCTCGCCCCGGTAGTGGCCCGCGACCGTGCGGAAGGTCAGTCCTTCGATCATGGGTGCGACGGACATCGGTCCCACATAGGTACCGAATCCATGCCGGATCTCCACGATTCCCATCGCCTGAAGCGCCTTGAGTGCCTCTCGCACGGAATTGCGACTCACACCGAGGAGCGCCATCAGCTCGGGCTCGGTGGGCAGCGAGGCCCCCGACGGCAGCCGACGGTCGATGATGAGCTTCTTGATGCGCTCCTGTATGTCGCTGGCCATGGGCGACACCGTATCCGGCGGATGGCTCGTGCAGACCCTGTACGGAGAGAAAGAGATCCGCCCGTAAGCAGCAGAAAGGCCCCCCACCGCAGTGGGAGGCCTTCCGTGTCTGTGCGCCGCCAGGGACTCGAACCCCGGACCCGCTGATTAAGAGTCAGCTGCTCTAACCAACTGAGCTAGCGGCGCGCGCTGACCTGGAGAACTCTACCGGATCGTCGGGGGTGGTTCCGACCACGCCCGAGCGCGGGGGTCGGGGGGTGGGCCGTATGCGTACAGCATTCGGACCGTCAACATGCGATATCCGGGAGCAGTTGGGAAACTGACGACCATGCAGATCCGCGTACGGCGATTTCCCGGCCCCTTCGCGAGTGTGAGGTAGATCGCATGCGATCCGATACGGCGGGACTGCCGGCATTCGATGAATTCGAACCCGTGGGCGGCACATGTGGCTGCGCGGGCTGTCTCCGCTTAGGGCATACGGAGCCCAAGGGCCCCTCCCGTATTTCCGCCGCGCATTGCGCGCGGAGCGCACTGATCACCGTGACCGCCGCGGGAACCCTTCTCGCGGCCGGCTCCACCGTCACCTGTGCCGTCGCCCACCCGCTGGTCCGGCCCGTTGCCGACGACCCCGACGGACATCCCCAGGGCGTCGCCGCCCCGCTGCACGGCGCGCCCGGAGCACCCGCGGCGGCTCCCGCGGTGCGGCCCACCACCCGGGCCGAGATCATCAAGCGGGCCAAGACATGGGTGGCCGCCGAGGTGCCGTACAGCCTCGGAAAGTACTGGCGCGACGGATACCGGCAGGACTGTTCGGGCTTTGTGTCGATGGCCTGGAATCTCGGCACGAATCAGTGGACCGGAACACTCGACCGGTTCGCCGTGCGAATCAGCCGCGATCAGCTGCAGCCCGGGGACATTCTGTTGTTCCACAATCCCGCCGATCCGGAAAGGGGTTCGCACGTGACGATTTTCGGCGGCTGGACGGATTACACCCGCGCCTATTACCTCGCCTATGAGCAGGCCCGCCCGCATACGCGCAAACAGGCCACCCCGTACGCGTATTGGAACCACGCGCAGCGCTATACGGCCTATCGCTACAAAGGCCTGACGGCCGCCGCGTCCGGCGCCCCCGCCCGCTACCCGGGACGCGCGGCGTTCGGGCCCGGCGTACGCAGCCCGTATGTGACCCGGCTCGGGAAGATGCTCGTCGAGCGCGGCGGCAAACGGTTCTACCGGCAGGGGCCCGGGCCGCAGTGGGGCGAGGCGGACCGGCGTGCGACGCAGGCGTTCCAGCTCGCGCAGGGCTGGCGCGGCACGGCTGCCGACGGACTGCCGGGCCCGCTGACCTGGGAGTACCTGGCGAGCGGCAAGGGGCGCAACATCGCGGCGAGCGGTGCGCCGGGTGCGCCGCGCGGGGTGCCGGCCTACCCGGGGCGCGGGATGTTCCGGCCGGGGCAGTCGAACGAGTTCATCACCGTGCTCGGACGGCAGCTCGTCAAGAAGGGGTACGGGCGGTTCTACGCGCAGGGTCCGGGGCCCCGGTGGGGCGAGGCCGACCGGCGCGCGGTCGAGGCGTTCCAGCGCACCCAGGGCTGGCGGGGCGGTGCGGCGGACGGTCTGCCGGGGCCGGAGACATGGCGGCGGTTGTTCGCGTGAGCGGTCCGGATGTTGTCGTGAGGGGCCCGGCGGGTTGCCGGGCGGGTCGGGTGAGCGGCCCCGTGACGGGGCGCTGGTTGGTGTCGGCTGCGGTGGTACGGAGGGTGCGATGACGTCGGCGGAAGCGGGGACCGGGGCCGTGGGACCCGAGCGCGTGCGGTTGATCCAGAACGAGGCGACCACCGAGATCCCGGTGCATCTGCTGTTCCGCGACGAACCGGCGGCCGGGGCGGCGTCCGCAGGGAGCGGGGCGTCGTCCGTGACCGGGGTGGCGACCCGGGCCGGCGTCTTCGCCGCGGCACCGGGTTCGGCGGCGGCCGTGGTGGGACGGGCCCGGCAGGGCACCGGGGAGCAGCCGCGCGCGGTGCGCCGGCCCCTGCCCAGGACATCCGCACGTGCCGTGCTGCCCGTCGACGAGACGCTGGTGGAGCGCCCGGCCTCCGCGCTGTCCGGAGTCGTGGCCGTGGCCGCCGGCGCCGTGGGGCTCGCGGGCTGCGGGGCGGGGCTGTGGTGGGCGGGTCTGCTGCCGCCGCTCGCGGTGCGGCTCGCGAGGCTGCCGCTGATCGAGGGCGCACAGCCGGGGCCGGCGCAGTGGGCGCTGCTCGCCGGCTCGGGTGCGTTGGCGCTCTGCGCTTTCGGCGGGCTTGGACGCGGGCGGACCGGACGGGCGTGGGTGGTCTCGCTGTTCGGACGGTACCGGGGGAGCGTGCGGCGGACCGGTCTGGTGTGGATCAACCCGTTCCTGAAGCGGCGCCGGGTCGACGTACGGCTGCGGCATTGGCGCAGTGAACCGCTGCCGGCCGTGGACGCGCAGGGGGCCGCACTGCGGGTGGTGGTGCTCGTGGTGTGGCGCGTGAAGGACACCGCGCGGGCGACGCTCGGCGTCGACGACCACGAGACCTATCTGCGCGAGTGCGTGGAGGCGGCCATGGCGCGGGTGCTCTCGCAGCTTCCCGCCGATGCCTTCCACGGCGACGGGCCGACGCTCCGTAACGCGGAAGCCGTCGGCGACGCGCTCACCCGGCTCCTGGTCGCGGACGCCGATCCGGCCGGCCTCGAGGTGTTCTCGGCGCAGCCGACCCGGATCGAGTACGCGCCCGAGGTCGCCGAGGTGATGCGGCGCCGGCGGATCGCGGCCCTGGACGCCCGCCACCGCGAGAGCGTGCTGACCCAGGTGGTCGACTCGGTGGAGGACACGGTGACCCGGCTGACCATGCGCGGCCTGGTCGAACTGGACGACTACGAGCGCAAGGCCCTGGTGAAGGATCTGACGGTGGCGTTCTATACGGGACATGGAGATCGCTGAGCCCGCCCCCGTCGAGCCCACGCTCGAGTCCCTCGCGGCCGACGCCTGGCAGCTGACCGCCTCCGGCCCTCGCGTCCTGCTCGGCCTCGCGGGCCCGCCAGGCGCCGGGAAGTCCACGCTCGCGCGGGCGCTCGTGGAGCGGATCGGCGCGGAGGCCGCGTATCTGCCGCTCGACGGATTCCACCTGTCCAACGCGCAGTTGGAACGGCTCGGCCTGACGGAGCGCAAGGGTTCGGAGCCGAGCTTCGACGTGTACGGGTATCTGGCGCTGCTGAGGCGGGTCCTGACCGAGAAGGGCCGGGACCTCTACGTACCGGATTTCGACCGGACCCTGGACGAGCCGGTGGCGGCGCGGCACCGCGTCGCACCGTCCGCGCGGCTGGTCGTCACCGAGGGGAACTATCTCGGCTGCGACCTCCCCGGCTGGCGCGAGGCGCGCGGCCTCATGGCGGCGCTGTGGTACGTCGAGGCGCCGGGTGGGGTGCGGCAACTGCGCCTGGTGGAGCGGCAGTTGAGGGGTGGTCGTACGCGGGTGGGGGCCGAGGGCTGGGTGCGGACGAACGACGGGCCCAACGGTGAACTCGTGGAGGAATCACGGGGGAGGGCCGACCGGATCCTCTCCACTATTGGTATGGACATGTTCAAGTCCTGAGAATAATCTGAGACTTGGTCTAGACCGGACCTTGTACTTCCGGATCATGCACGTCGGAGCCGGGCACTACGGATCACGCACCTCGGATCCAGGACTTCCGGTTCCAGCACTCCCGCACGGAGCACTGCGCAGAGCTCGAGCTCACCCCCACATCACGAGCCCCAGGAGCAGCAGTATGCGGAGAAAGAAGACGTACGCGGCGTTGGTGGGCCTGGCGACGGCCGGCGCGTTCGCGCTGTCGTCCGGCGGCGCCAGCAGCCACGGCTACACCGACCTGCCCATCAGCCGACAGAAGCTCTGCCAGAACGGCACGGTGACGGGCTGCGGCTCCATCCAGTGGGAGCCGCAGAGCGTCGAGGGCCCGAAGGGCTTCCCGGCCGCGGGTCCGGCGGACGGCAAGATCTGTTCGGCCGGCCTCGGGCAGTTCGACGCGCTCAACTCGCCCACCAAGCCGGGCGGCGGCGCCTGGCCGGCCACGTCGGTGTCGAGCGGATCGACGTACACGTTCCGCTGGCAGTTCACGGCGCGGCACTCCACGACCGACTTCCGCTACTACATCACCAAGAACGGCTGGAACCAGAGCGCCCCGCTCTCCCGGTCGTCCCTGGACACCGCGCCGTTCCTCACCGTGCCCTTCAGCGGCCAGCCCCCGGCGACGCTCTCGCACTCGGGCCAGCTGCCTTCGGGCAAGTCGGGACGGCACGTCATCCTCGCGGTCTGGACGATCGCGGACACGGGCAACGCGTTCTACGCGTGCTCGGACGTCCAGTTCTGACCGCTCCGACCAACCCCCCACGGCCCGTTGCTCAGATCTTGCTCAGATCGAGTTCTTCCCCTCTGACCTGCGGGCATACGGTCTGCGCACACCGTGTTCGAGCGGTGTGCGCAGATCCGGGGGGATGCCATGGACTTCTTCTTCTACGCCGTGCCGCTGCTGATGATCGCCGTGCTCGTCGGGGCCGCGGTCAAACTCGTCGGCCGTGACCGGCAGTTGCGGGCGGCCTGGTCCAGCGGCCTGACGGCCGAGGCGCGTTGTCTGCGCTTCTACACGACGACCCGCCGCAGCGACGACAGCACGACCACGACGCGGCACCACGTGTTCGAGTTCGTCACCCGCGACGGGCGCACGGTCCGTTTCGAGGAGGAGAACGGGCCCGCGACGATCCTCGAGGGCGACGTCGTGCCCGTGCACTATACGGCGGAGCGCCCGGAGCAGGCGACCGCTCGCGCGCCGCGGGGCGGGGTGCTCACGGCGCAGACGACGGGGACGCTGGTCTTCCTCGGGGTGATGGTGGCGTTCCTCGTGGTCTTCATGGGGATGTACACGTCGATGTCTTCGGGGATGGATCCGATGATGCCTTGATGGCCCGTCCGTTGAGGGCAGGGGACTCTGGGGC
>NZ_JAAKZW010000144.1 GCF_011044995.1 Streptomyces mesophilus
GGTCGGGGCGGGGGTGGCAGCTCAGTAGTGGTGCGGCCGGCTGCGTATCTCCTCGGGCCACGCCAGCTGGATGCCGAGGGTGTGACTCAACAGGCGCTGGTAGTCGGCCAGTTGGGTCTGGTCCGAGCGGACCTTGCGGGGCGGAAGCGCCCGGTCGAGGCAGAAGCCCGCGAGCGCGCCGACGGCCTCGCCGATGGCCCACTCCACGGGGTGCAGGCGGTAGCAGCCGTTGGTGATGTGTGTGGTGCCGATGTTCTTGTTGGCGGGCAGCAGATTGTCCACACGTACGGGAATCAGGGCCCCCAGCGGGATCTGGAACGGGTACGACTCGATGTCGATGTAACTGCGTCCCGCGGTGCTGGGATGCAGATCGATCCGGTAACTGCCCAGGCCCACACTGTCGTGGAACACCTCGCCCCCGGCGCCCGGCGGACGCGCCTGGACGCCCACATGCTGTTCGAGCACCGTGAACTCGGCCTTGATCCGGCGCGATTCACGGATGTACGGCGCCATGGCCAGACCGTCCGAGGTCCCTGTCACGTCCGGTCGCAGCCGCAGCCCTGGCCAGCCGGTCCCGCCGTCGGGGCGCGGCGCCTCGGTCTGCAGCCAGTGCAGGAACGACAGCGAAAGCCCGCGCGCGGCGTCGAGCGCCGCCGCCCGCTGCTCGGGTCCGACGCCGAGCAGCGGCGCCTCCCAGTAGTCGATCTGCGGCCAGTTGACGACGGTGACGTCCGAGGCGAACGCCCCGGCGGTGAACTGCTCCCGGGCGAGCACCCGGCGGAACTGCCACAGATCGAAGTGCTCTCCCGCCGCACGGTCGGCGCCCATCAGCGACCAGGTGCGCTCTTCGAGCGTGATCGGCACGATGTCGGTGAAGGAGAGCTGGGGTCCGGGCCAGAACGGGGCGACTTCGGTGCGCCAGTGGCCGTAGGCGGCGGGCCGGTCGATCACATGGTCCTCGCCGGGCCGGTGCTCCAGGGCGAAGCACCAGGACACGGCCTGCTGGTCGAGCGGATCGGCGGTCGCCGGCGCGTGCGGCTCCCCGGTCTCGTCCTGGCCCTCCGCGCCGAAGACGTGTTCCACACCGGCGAGTTCGAGCAGCTCGCCAAGTTCGGTGGCGTCGGCGACGTAGGAGGCATGGACGGTGAGTTCCCGGCCGTCGTGCCGACCGGCCAGCGTGACCGCCTCGATGCGGTCGCCGTCGGTGTGCGCGGCGACCGGCTCGTACCCCGTGAGGACGGTGATCGCACCGGAGGACCGCCACGGCGCGAGCATCTCCTCGAGGACGGCCGCGGCCGCCCGCGGTTCGTGGCACATCCGGCTGACGATGCCGAGCCCCGGATCGAGCAGCGGATCCTGGGCGGCGGCGGGTGCGAGGGGGTAGTTGCGGCGGTAGTAGTCGCGTACGCGGCGGCGCAGTTCGGCATAGCCCGGCGGGGCGGCCGGGCCCTCGATCCAGGGATGCTCGTCGGGCGGCACGGCCTGGGCGGTGAGCTGTCCGCCGAGCCATCCGGTGGCCTCGGTGAGCACCACGCTCCGGCCGAGCCGGGCCGCGGTGAGCGCCGCGGCCACACCGCCGAGCCCACCGCCGACGACGAGGATCTCGGTTCGCATTTCTGTCATGGGGCTTGGTTCCTTCTGCCGGTGAGGCCGGACTGCCGTGCGGGATGGTCGAGTCGGGGCGTCGTACGGGGGCGTGGGCCTCCGTCGTACAGAGGCGCGGGTCTCGCCGGGGACGGCGGCGCGGGGGCAGGGCGAACCCGCCGTGCGCCGCTCATGGGCAGCAGGGAGCGGCGGACGGCGCCCTGCGTGGTCCGGCGCGTCCTGGGCCGAGGGCGCGGCCCTACTCGCGCACCGCCGTCACCGTGGTGCCCGGGATCAGCGGACAGGGCACGAAGAGGCTTCCGGTGCGCTGGTCGGGGTCGTCGAGCATGGTCTGAAGGCGGTCCACGGCAATCCGGCCGATCTCGGTCCGGGGAATCACCAGCGAGTCCCACTGCCCGGACAGGTCCGCGGGCGCGGCTTCGAGCACCGCGACGGAGACGTCGTCGGGGATCTTCCGCCCCCGGGCGGCCAGTTGCTCGCGCAGGGACTCCGCGAGCCGCACGCTCTCCACCACGATCGCGGTCACGGCGCCGCGCGCCACCTCGTCGAGCCAGGCGCTCTCGATGCCGTGGGTGCCGTGGAAGCCCGGCGAGGTGTCGGTCAGGCCGAGCCTGCCGACCGCTTCGGCGTATCCCGTACGGCGGTCCTCGTACGGCTCCATCTCCATCCACTCGCGGACATATCCGAGCCGTCGGTGGCCCAGTTCCGCGAGCCGTTCCACGATCCGTGCGCTCGCCGTGCGGTAGTCCGGGATGATCTGCGGAATCTCCGCGCCGGGCACCTCACGGCGGCCGATGTGCACGAACGGATAGCCCTCGTACCAGAGCCGGGCCAGTTCGCCGCGGTCGGTGGAGACGCCGAGCAGGATGCTGCCGTCGGCCAGGTTGAGCCGGTTGGTGCCGTCCTTGTAGATCTTGCGCTCGCCCCGCTCTCCGCCACCGCCCCGGCCGGGTCCGGTCGAGGTGAAGAGCACCAGGTCGAAGCCCGTCTCCTCGGCCCGCTCCTCGATGCCGAGCAGGAACGCGAAGTAGAAGTCCTCGTGGGCGTGCGGGAACACCCGCTCGAAGGTGTGCACACCGAGGAGGTTGTTGCGCTGCTTGCGCATCGCACGGGCCGCCGGGTTGGCGACATAGCCGAGTTCGCGTACCGCCTCGAAGACTCGCTGCCGGGTCTCCTCGGGGATCCGCGCGGTCGCCGCGTTGCCGCTGATCACCCGGGACACCGCCGACTGGGACACCCCGGCGAGCCGCGCCACGTCCGCCTGGCTGGGCGCCTTGCCACGCCGTCGTGCTGTCACGATGCCCCCTCGAGCGTCCTGCGCCGGGCGGCCGTCGCCTCGGCATGGGTCGTGCCGGCCAGTTCGCCGGCCCGGCCCTTGGTGTGCAGCCAGCACATCGCCCAGTGACCGTTCCCCAACTCCGTGCGGGGCGGTGCCTGTTCACGGCACTCGGGCATCGCGAACGGGCAGCGGGGGTGGAACCGGCAGCCCGTGGGCGGGTCGATCAGGCTGGGCGGTTCGCCGAGTTCGTCGGCGCCCGCGAAGAGCGCCTCGCGGTCGTCCACTCCGCGCTCGGGGTCAGGCGATGACTCTATGAGCAGTTTGGTGTACGGGTGCTGCGGCGCCGCGATCACCTCCTCTTTGGGGCCGGATTCCACCATCTGTCCCGCGTACATCACGGCGATCTCGTCGCACAGATAGCGGGCGCTGGCGATGTCGTGCGTGATGTAGAGGAGCGCGAGGCCGTCCTCGGTGCGCAGCCGTTGCAGCAGATTGAGCATCTCCAGACGGATGGACACGTCGAGCATGGAGATGGGCTCGTCCCCGAGCAGCACCTTCGGCTCCACGGCGAGGGCGCGGGCGATCACGACCCGCTGCCGCTGTCCGCCGGAGAGTTCGTGCGGGAACTTCGCCGCGAACTCGTCCGTCGGCGTGAGGCTCACCCGCTCCAGGAGTTCGGTGATACGGCGTTCGCGTCCGGCGCGGTCCAACTGCGGCTGGTGCAGCCGCAGTGCGCGTTCGAGGTTGTAGCGGACGCGGTGCAGCGGGTTCAGCGAACCGAAGGGGTCCTGGAAGATCAGCTGCACCTCGGAGTGGTAGGCGCGCCGGGCCCGCCGGCTGCCGCTCACGGGCTCGCCGCGCAGGACGATCTCGCCCTCGGTCGGCTCGTGGAAGCGGGCCAGCATCCGGGCGAGGGTGGTCTTGCCGCTGCCGCTCTCCCCCACCAGGGCCAGGATCTGCCCGGGCTTCAGGCGTACGGTCGCCTGCTCCACGGCACGGACCACGGAGGTGCGGCCGAGCGCGCCGCGGACGGTGAAGTGCTTGGTGACCTCGCGTGCTTCGAGGACGTACGCGGACTCCTGTGCCGCGTCGGCCGCATCCGCTGTGTCAGGGTTCCGGATCGCCTGCCGGTCGGTCACGGCTGCCTCCTTGCGCAGGACATTGCTCATCGGTTCCCTCCCTTCTGCTGCTCGTGGTGGCTCTCGTCGAGGAGGCACGCGGCCTCGTGTCCGGGTTGCGAACGCACCGGCAGCAGCGCGGGCAGCCGCTCGTCGCAGCCCTCGATCCGCTGCGCGCACCGGGGATGGAACGGGCAGCCGGCGGGCGGGCGCCGCAGGTCGGGCGGTGTGCCGGGGATCCCGCGCAGGGTGCGCAGCGGGGCGTGCAGCGGCGGGAAGGAGTCGCGCAGGCCCTGGGTGTACGGATGCCGGGGGCTGCGGTAGAGATCGGCCGCCTCGCCCACCTCGACGATCCGGCCGGCGTACATGATGGCGATACGGTCCGCGAGTTCGAGCAGCAGCGACAGATCGTGCGTGACGAACACGACAGCGAAGCCCAACTCCTCGCGCAGCCGCAGCACTTGGGCGAGGATCTGCCGCTGCATCACCACGTCCACGGCCGTCGTCGGCTCGTCCATCACCACCAGCTCGGGCCCGCAGGCGAGCGCCAGGGCGATGGCGGCGCGCTGGCGCATCCCGCCGGAGAGCTGGTGCGGATAGTCGCGGACCCGGTCGGCGGAGATACCGACGAGGGCGAGCAGTTCCTCGGCCCGCGCCCACGCGTCCTTCTTGCTCAGTCCGCGCTCCCGGGCCCGCAGTACGTCCGCGAACTGGGCGCCGATCCGCATCACCGGATTGAGCGCGTCCATCGCGGACTGCAGCACGATCGACAGGGCCGTCCACCGGTAGCGGCGCAGCTGCCTGCCGTCGAGGGCGGCCAGGTCGACGGGCGGTGCGCCGTCCCTTCCGTGGAAGAGGATCTGTCCCGCGGTGGTGACGGCGGGCGGCCGCTGCAGCCGCGTGAGCGCGGTGATCAGCGTGGACTTCCCGGAGCCCGACTCCCCCGCGACGCCCAGGATTTCGCCCCGGCGCAGGGTGAAGGAGACATCGGCGCAGGCGCGTACGGGAGCGCTCCCGGTGGCGTACTCGACGGTCAGGCCGCGGACTTCGAGAACGGCGGTTGCGGTCACTGAGGACGGGTGCGGCTCGGTCCCTACGGTCATCGGGAGTCACCTCCGGTCGTGGCGGCAGCCCGTGCGAGCCGCTTCGTGCGGCGCACCGAGACCGGGCGGGCCACGCGCAGTTTGGGGTTGGCGAACTCGTCGACACCAAAGTTGACCAGGGCCGCCGCCGTGCCGATCAGGGCGATGCACAGGCCGGGCGGTACGAACCACCACCACAGTCCGCGCAGGACGGCGCTCTGCTGCTGCGCCGACTGGATCATGGTGCCCCAGCTGATCGCCGAGGAGTCGGAGATCCCGAGGAACGCGAGTCCTGCCTCGGCCATCACCGCGCCGATCATCGCGTGCAGGAACATCGAGGCGATCAATCCGGTGAGATGCGGCAGCACTTCGGCGAAGACGAGGCGGCGCCCCTTCTCGCCGAGCATGCGCATCGCCCGTACGAAATCACGGTTGGCGATGCTCAGCGCCTGGGCCCGAAGGGTGCGTGCCCCGCCGGACCAGCCGAAGAACCCGATGATCAGGGCGATCGTGGTGAGCCCGGTGCCCTGCAGATAGCCGGCCACGATCAGGATGAGCGGAAGCACCGGCAGGACGAGGAACAGGTTCGTCAGGAAGTTCAGGGCGGCGTCCACCCGGCCGCCGTAGTACCCGGCCGGCACACCGACCAGGATCGCCATGGCCGTACCGACCACGGCGCCGATCAGGCCCACGTACATCGAACCGCGGGCGCCGGCGATGACCTGGGCGAGGACGTCCTGCCCGAACTGGTTGGTGCCCAGGAGGTGTTCACCGCCGGGCGGTAGTGCGATGGCGTCTGTGTCGTTGGCGCGCGGGTCGAGCCCGAGCAGACTCTCCGCAAGCCAAGGGCCGAGGAGGGCGAGCAGACAGAAGAAGGCCAGGATGCCGAGGCCGATGCGGACCTTCCAGCTGCTGAGGAATGCGGTGCTCAAGGCCCGTCACCCACCTTCTCTGATACGCGGGTCGAGCAGGGCGTACACCGAGTCGGCCAGCAGGTTGGCGAGCAGGACGGTCAGCATGATGAGGAAGAAGACCCCTTGCATCACCGGGTAGTCGCGCTGCTGGAGCGAGGTGTAGAGGAGGTAGCCGATGCCCGGGTAGTTGAAGACCACTTCGGTGAGCAGGGCGCCGCCGACCACATGTCCGAGGGCGAGGGCGAAGCCGGTGAAGTTGGGCAGCACGGCGTTGCGGGCCGCGTACCGCAGCAGTACGCGGCGGTTGGACAGGCCCTTGGCCTGGGCGAGCAGGACGTAGTCCTCGCGGACCGTGGTGACCGTCATGTTGCGCATGCCGAGCAGCCAGCCGCCGAAGGCCGAGAAGACGATGGTGGCGGCGGGCAGCGCACCGTAGTGCAGCACGCTCAGGAGGAACGACGGCGAGAAGCCGATCGGCAGGTCCGCGTCGTATCCGCCGGACAGCGGGAACCAGCCCAGGACGAAGGCGAAGAGCCACAGTCCGAGCAGCGCCATCCAGAAGTACGGGATGGCCGAGACGAACGTGGTCAGCGGGCTCAGGACGCTGTCGAAACGGCCACCCGCCTTCCACCCGGCCATCGCGCCGATGCCGGTGCCGAGCACGAAGGCGATCACGGTGGTCGTGCCGACGAGCAGCAGCGTCCAGGGCACGCCCTGCCACAGGAGGTCGCTCACGGGTACGGGGTAGTTGCTGACCGAGACGCCGAGGTCGAAGCGCGCCAACTGCCCCAGGTAGTCGAGGTATTGGCGGCCCAGATTGGCGTCCGCGTTGCCGAAGACCTTCTGGATCGACTCCAGTGCGCTCGGCGCGAGCTGCTGTCCGCTGACGCGCTGCAGCTGCTCGACGATGGCGGCCGACGGGTCGCCGGGCATCAGCCGGGGCAGGAAGAAGTTCAGCGTGATCGCCGACCACGCTGCGGCGAGATAGAAGCCGAGGCGCCGGCCCAGGAACCCCCAGCGGCGCGGGACCCGGGCCCGCGCCGCCCGGACGGCGACGGGCTTCTCGGCGGTCACCGCTGTCACTTGGCGGCCTTCAGCTTCTGCAGCGTGAGGGTGGCGTCGGGGCCGAGGCCGAGCATGGGCACGGCGGAGAAGTTCTCGGGGGTGGGCCACCCGGTCCAGCGCTTGGCGTTGACGGCGACGAACCAGAAGCTGTCGTAGACCGGGCTGTACGGCACCTGTTCGGCGACGATCTTCTGCAGCTTCTGCGCCGCGCTCTTCGTGGTGCCGGGGTCGTTGGAACCCTGCAACTCCTCGAGTGCGGCATCGGTGGCGTCGTCCTTCCACCGGCCGAAGTTGGTGGCGGTCTTCTCGCCGAGGGGCCGGTGGGCGCGGCTGCTCAGCGCGCTGTACAGGCCGGCGACCCCGGCGCCGCCCGTGGTGGAGATGGTGAGGTCGAACTCGCCGGTCTGCTGCTGCTCGAAGAGGTTGGCGCCCGGGGCGCCCGCCGACTTCACCTCGAGGCCGAGATGCTTCTGCCAGCTGCGGATCATGATGTTGGCATACGCGTCCCAGCCGAAGTCCTGGTTGAACGACAGCTTCGGCGTATAGGACTTGCCGTCCTTGACCAGTTTGCCGCCCTTGACCTCGAATCCGCTGAGCTCCAGCTCCTTCCGCGCCGCCGCGGCGTCGACCTGCTGCACCTTGCCGCGGTACTCGGGCAGGATCGTGTCCGCGTAGATCTCGTCGACGAGGCCCGTCGGTCCCGCCTCCGTACCGGGGCGCTGCAATGTGGTGACGATGTCCTTGCGCGGAATCGTCAGCGCGAGGGCGCGGCGGACATGGACGTCGTCGAACGGCGCGCGTTCGGTGTTGAAGAAGAGCGAATAGGCGCCGCCCGTCGCGTACTTCTCGTACAGGTGGTGCTCCGGGTCCTTGGCGACGTACTCCTTCTCGGCCCCGTTCCAGGCCTGAAGCGTCCAGTCCACCTCGCCGCGCAGGAGCTGCGCCTTCACGGTGTCCGGGCTCGTCGGAATGATCTTCAGCTGCTTGATCTCGAACCCGCCGCCCCAGTAGTCCGTCCGCGCGGCAAGCGTGAGCTGCTGCGGCGCGAACCGCTGGAGCGTGAACGGGCCGGTGCCTATGGGCTCGGGGTTGGTCCAGCTGTTGAGGTCCTTGCCGTCCCAGAGGTGCTTGGGCACGATCGGGACCGCGATGGACGCGAGCTGACTGACCTCGCTGAAGGCGGCACGCGGCCAGTGCACGGTGACGGTGGCGGCGTCCTTCTTCGCGACCTTCTCGTACGTGGTGCCGCCCGTGTTGAAGGCAGGGTCCTTCAGCGGGATACCCAGCGAGAAGACCACGTCGTCGGCGGTCAGGGGCTTGCCGTCCGAGAACTTCACGTCCTCGCGCAGCTTCAGGGTCAGCGTGGTGCCTGCCTCGTCGAACTCCATGCTCTCGGCCAGCCAGGGCTTGACCTTCGCGCCGTCGCTGTAGTCCACGCGCAGCAGCGACTCGTGGATCAGCTCGCCGTGCGGGGTCTTCTGGGTGGCGGGGCTGAACATGTTGTAGTTGCGGACGAAGGTCGTCCCCGCGTCCGTCTTGCCGAACACGAGCGTGTCCACCCCCTTGCCGCCCCCGGCGGAGCCCGCACCCGTCCCCGCCGTACAGGCGCTCGCGCCGAGCGGAACGGCGAGGGCCGCGGCGGCGGCGCGCACTAGGAAGTCTCGTCTCGTGGGCATGGCTGACTCCTGCTCTTCGTGATCGCGGTGCGGGGCGCTGAAGGAGGTGCTCATACGTATGAGCGCTGATGCGGAAGTCGCTTGGGCGGCTGCTTCTACGTATGACCAAGGAACGTAAGGTCGTTACGGCGGTGCGTCAAGAGAGTTGCAGCGAGGTTTTTCGGCCATGACGGGGCGGTCAACAGTCATGGCAGGCAGGCGACTTGGGGTGGCCTGGGCGACGGCGCACAAATCCCCCGCCGGGAAGGACCGGCGGGGGATCAGGCGCGGCACGGGCCTACTGCGGCACGGGCCTACCGCGGGGCGGGCCTACTGCGGGGCGTACGCCTCCACTTCCAGCAGACGGGAGTAGTCGCCGCTGTTCGACGCGTGCACAAGGACGCGGACCGCGTCGGTCGTGACCGGGTCGAAGGCGGTCACCACACGGTCCACCGTGTTGCCGCGGTACGTACCCACGGTCAGCCAGTCGCCGCCGGACTTCACCTGCACGTCGAAGTCCTTGATGCCCTGCGTCGCCGGCCTGCCCGGGGCGCCGTAGGTGACGGTCTCGATCCGGCCGAGCTCGACCGGCTCGGGCCATTGCACGGCCAGCCAGTCGGGGAAGGCCGTGCGGGTGCCGTCGTTCCAGCCGGTCCTGGCCCAGTTGGCGTAGGTGCTGTCGCCGTCCACCGCGCCGCACACCGAGAAGCTGCCGTGCGTGGAGGACGCGGTGGCCTGCTGCCCGTAGGCGAGGTTGGCACCGGGGGCGGGCTCGGGAACGGCCGTGACCGTGACGGGCACGACCACCCGCCGCTTGCCGCTGGTCAAGGTCACGTCGTACACACCGGGAGCGGTCCCGCGCGGTACGCCGACCCGGACGGAGCGGCTGACCGGCCGGTCCGGATCGGCGGCGGGCAGATAGCTCGAGAAGATGTCGTCCGACAAGGTCAGCGGCCGCTCGGCGCCGATCAGGGTGTCGGCGAACACGGACGCGTCACCGGTGTTGGTCATGGATACGTCGAACTTGCCGGGCAGGCACGGCAGTTCGTTGGCGCTCAGGGACGACGGCGAGGCGGAGAGCACGACGGAGGAACCGAGGGGCTTCGGTGCGCCGGCCGCGGTGGTGGCGGTGACGGCGAGGGCGAGTGCGGCCCCCGCGGCGGGGACGAGGATCTTCTTCATCGGATTCCTCAGGCTTCGTGGACGGTGGGCGTGCCGCTCTCGACGGCGAGTACGGTGCGGCTGCGCACCGGGGAGTCGGGCACGGTGACCTGGTCACAGACCCGGAAGTCCGAACGCCACAGCTGCGGGGTCAGCTCGCAACTGACGTATCCGCGCCGGAAGTTGCCGAACTTCATGTGCGGGTTCTCGTCGAGGAGCACTCGGCCGCCGGCGTCGAGGTCCTCGCCGTCGAGTCCGGAGCTGATCGAGGTGCCCACGAATTCAGTGGCCACCGTGCGGGAGTCCGGGTCCTTGAAGTCGAGCGCCAGATCGCTCGCGACACTGCGGTGCAGGTCTCCCGCGAGGCTCACGACATTGCGGATGCCCCGCTGGTCGATCGTACGGAGCAGCCGGTCGCGGCTCGCGCTGTAGCCGTCCCAGGTGTCCATCGGGACGGCTTCGCCCGGCCCGGCCAAGGTGTCGAGCAGCGTGACGGCGGTCTGCTGGGCGAGCACGTTCCACTGGGTGCGCGAGGCGGTCAGTCCGTCGTACAGCCAGCGTTCCTGCGGGAAGCCGAGCAGGGAGCGCCCGGGACCCGCGGTGGCCTCGTTCGGCGGCTTGATGCCGTCGCCATTGACCTGGTCGTCGCGGTACTGGCGGGTGTCGAGCACCGAGAATTCGGCGAGCCGCCCGTAGCGAAGCCGCCGGTACAGCTGCATATCGGGCCCCTCGGGGAACTGGGGCGCCCGCAACGGCATGTGCTCCCAGTAGGCCCGGAAGGCGTTCGCCCGCCGCACCAGGAACTGGTCGGCCGGGGTGTTTCCGGCGTTGTCACCGGCCCAGTTGTCGACGACCTCGTGGTCGTCGTAGGTCACGATCCACGGTGCCGACTGGTGAGCCGCCTGCAGATCGGGATCCGTCTTGTAATACGCGTAGCGCCGCCGGTAGTCGTCGAGGGTGACGGTCTGACGGGTCTGGTACTCGTCGCCGTCCCCGGGCCGGATGCCGCGGTCGATGCCGAACTCGTAGATGTAGTCGCCGAGGAACAGCACCACGTCGTGCTGCCGGGCGGCCAGGTCACGATGGGCCGTGTACCAGCCCTCCCAGATCGCCTGACAGGACGCGAAGGCCAGGGAGAGCCGGGATATCTCCTGCTGCGGTGCGGGGGCGGTCCTGGTCCGGCCCACGGGGCTGATGTGGGAGCCGCTGCGGAACCGGTAGAAGTACTCGCGCCACGGCCGCAGACCACGCACGTCCACGTGCGCGGTGTGGCCGTACTCGGGGGCCACGCGGGTCGTACCGCGGCGCACGACCCGCGCGAACCGCCGATCGGCCGCCACCTCCCACTGCAAGGAGTAGGCGCGCTGGTCCATTCCGCCGAAGGGCGCCAGGGGTTCGGGGGCGAGCCGCGTCCACAGCACGACGCCGTCGGGAAGCGGATCGCCCGAGGCTACGCCGAGCGTGAAGGGATAGTCCTTGCTGCCCGAGGTGGTGGCGGCCGAGGCCGGGGTGATGCCGGGCAGGGTACCGGCGAGCGCGAGCCCTGCGGCGGCCCCCGTCACCGTGAGGAACCGGCGCCGGGCCATGGCGGCAAGGGCGGGAGCGAGTGCGGGTGGGAGAGAGCGTCTGGAGGTCACGGACGCACCCAAGCAACGGCCCGTGAACACCGGGCGTTGCCCGGACGACCACAAGGTGATCGTCAGCGTGCGTCACTCAACAGGCGTTTGTTCAGGAGCAGTTCGGACCGAGGCGCCTTCCGGCCGGTGAACCGGCGAAGAGCCGTGCGGCGTTCTCGTAACAGACCGCGCGCAGCCAGGCGTCGCCGAGGCCGAGGCGCGCCAGGGAGTCCAGCGCGTGGGCGTACGGGTACGGGATGTTCGGGAAGTCCGTGCCGAGCAGAATGCGGTCCTGGTGGTCGAGCAGGCGCGGCCGCAGGGCCGGCGGGAAGGGTGCCAGGCGTTCGGTGAAGTCGGTGAACACCATCGTGGTGTCGAGGTGGACGTGCGCGAACCGGTCCGCGAAGTCCAGGAACTCGGCGTACTCGGGTGTGCCCAAGTGGGCGACGATCAGCCGCAGTTGTGGGTGGCGGGACAGGACCGCGCCGATGGGGCCGGGCCCGGTGTGCTTGCCCGGTACGGGTCCGGAACCGCAGTGCGTCACGACGGGGGTGCCGGATTCCGCCAGCAGGCCCCACACGTCGTCGAGCAGGGGATCCGTCGGGTCGTACGCTCCGACCTGGAGGTGCGCCTTGAAGACCTGCGCCCCCGCCTCGATCGTCCGGCGGACCTCGTCGGCGGCGCCGGGTTCGGGGTAGAAGGTGCCCGTGTGGAGGCAGTCGGGGGTGCGGGCGGCGAACTCCGCGGCCCAGGAGTTGAGCCAGGCGGCCATGCCGGGCTTGTGCGGGTAGACCATGGCGGTGAACGCCCGTACACCGAAGTCCCTCAGCCGCCGCACGCGTTCGTCCTCCGCGTCGCGGTAGGTGATCGGCCAGTCCACGCCGGTCATCGGGCCGACGGCGTCGAAGTACGCCCACACCTTGTCCATGACCCGCCCGGGCATGAAGTGCGTGTGCACGTCGATCAGGCCCGGCAGACCGAGCCCGCTCCAGAAGGCACGGACCTGCGCCGCCTCGTCCACCCCTGCGCCCGCATCCACGCCTTCACCCATCGCTGCGTCCACCGTCGCCGTCCGTTTCCTCGTGCGAGTGGTGCTCGGCCACCCGCAGCAGGATTGCGTACGGGAGTACGGCGCCACTCCCCGCCCCCGGCCCGCGGACCGTTCACCCCCTTTTAACCTGCGGACCCTTCGCCCCCGTTTAATCGGTTGCCCGGCCCGCGTACGCCCTGCTCTACTCGCAGACGTCCGCCGCGACGAAGCGGCCCAAGAGGAGGTAACGGCAATGCGCCAGACATCCATGTCCCGCTCGCTGACCCCGACCCCCTCTTCGAAGGACATGACGCTACGTGTCATCGGCATCGCCAACTCCGTCGCTGAATCTGGGCATTCTGGCCCATGTCGACGCAGGTAAGACCAGTCTGACCGAGCGGCTGCTGCACGCCGCCGGTGTGATCGACGCCCCCGGCAGCGTCGACGCGGGAAATACGCAGACGGATTCACTCGCCCTGGAGCGGCGCCGCGGTATCACCATCAAGTCCGCGGTCGCGTCGTTCCCGCTCGGGCCGCCCGAGGACCAGGTGACCGTCAACCTCATCGACACCCCCGGCCACCCGGACTTCATCGCCGAGGTGGAACGGGTGCTCAGCGTGCTCGACGGCGCCGTGCTCGTGATCTCGGCCGTCGAGGGCGTCCAGGCACAGACGCGGATCCTGCTGCGCACGCTGCGCCGGCTCGGCATCCCCACACTGATCTTCGTCAACAAGATCGACCGTGGCGGCGCGCAGTACGAGCACACCCTGCAACAGATCACCCGGCGCCTCACTCCGGCGGCGCCCGCCATGGGTCCGGTGCACGGTATCGGGACACGACGGGCGCAGGCGCGGCCGTACGGTTCCGAAGACGCCGTATTCCGGCAGGCGTTGACCGAAGTGCTCGCCGAACAGGACGACGAGCTGCTCTCCGCCTACGTGGAGGGCTCGGCCGTCCCGCAGAGGGCCCTGCTCTCCGCGCTGGCGGCCCAGACCCGGGCGTGCCTGGTGCACCCGGTGTTCTTCGGCTCGGCGATGACCGGCGCCGGCCTCCCCCACCTCATGGACGGCATCCGCACGTTGCTGCCGTACGCGGACGAGGGCGACGGCCGGCTCTCGGGCCAGGTCTTCAAGGTGGAGCGCGGCCCCGCCGGCGAGAAGATCGCGTACGTACGGATGTTCTCGGGCGAACTGCGGCTGCGCGACCGGGTGCCGGTGGGGCGCGAGGGCTCGGGCCGTGAGGGCTCGGCCCGTGAAGGCTCGGGCTGCGACGGATCGGGCCGTGACGGTTCGGCCCACGAGGGCAAGGTCACGGCGGTCGAGGTCTTCCATGAGGGTGCCGGTCAGCGGCGGCCTGCTGCGCGGGCCGGCGAGATCGCGAAGGTGTGGGGGCTCGGCGAGGTCCGGATCGGGGACTGGGTGGGCGCGGCCCGCAAGGAATCCACGGACACCCACTTCGCCCCGCCGACGCTGGAGACCCTGGTGGTCCCCGGCGCGGGCACGGACCGCGGCGCGCTGCATCTGGCCCTGGCCCAACTCGCCGAGCAGGACCCGCTGATCGCCCTCCGCCAGGACGACGTACGCGGCGAGGTACATCTCTCCCTGTACGGCGAGGTGCAGAAGGAGGTCATCCAGACCACGCTCGCCGAGGAGTTCGGACTCGACGTGGGCTTCCACGAGACGACGACGATCTGCGTCGAGCGGCCGGTCGGTGTCGGGTACGGGTACGAGAAGGACCTGCTGCCCTTCCTCGGCACGGTCGGACTGCGGGTGGAGCAGGCGCCGCCGGGCAGCGGGGTGTCGTTCGGTCTGGAGGTCGAACTCGGTTCGATGCCTTACGCGTTCTTCAAGGCCGTCGAGGAGACGGTGCACGAGACGTTGGGCCAGGGCCTGCTCGGCTGGCGGGTCGTCGACTGCAAGGTGACGATGACCCACTCCGGTTACTGGCCGCGGCAGAGCCACTCGCACGCCACCTTCGACAAGAGCATGTCGAGCACGGCACGCGACTTCCGGCAGGTCACGCCGCTGGTCCTGATGGATGCGCTGCGGGAGGCCGGCACCCGGGCCGAGGAGCCGGTGCACCACTTCCGGCTCGACCTGCCCGCCGACACGCTGGGTCCGGTGCTGCCGCTGCTCGGGCGCTTGCGGGCCGTGCCCGGGACGCCGGACATCCGGGGCGCGGCGTGCTCGCTCGAAGGCGAGATCCCGGCGGCTTCGCTGCACCGGCTGGGTCAGCTGCTGCCGGGGCTGACGCGGGGCGAGGGTGTCGTGGAGTCGGCGTTCGCGGGGTATCGGCCGGTGAGCGGTGAGGCGCCCGCCCGGGCACGGACCGATCACAATCCCCTCAACCGCAAGGGGTACCTGCTGGTGGTCACGCGGCTTCGATAGGGGCGGCAGCGGCGTGAAGTGGGCTACGGGCGGGGCGTGGTGGCGCCGGGAGTGGTGACGCCGCCGAGGGTGTCGACCGCGGGAGCGGTGACGCCGGGAGTGGTGTTTCCGAGGACGGTGAGGCCGGGAGCGGGGACGCCGAGGACGGTGACGCCGGGCCCCGCAGGCCGAGGGCGACGCCTGCCGCGACGAGCAGGGCGCCGGCGAGGTCCGCGGGGCCCACCGCGCCGAGGCCGAGTGCGGCGGTGGTGAGCAGGGCGCCCACCGGCACGAGCCCGGCGAAGAGCCCCGCACGGTCGGCGCCCAGCCGGCGCAGCGCGTCGTACCAGAGGAAGAACGCGGTGGCGGTGACGAGTGCGCCGAGGTAGCCGAACGCGGCCGTTTCACCGCCCGTGGGCAGGCGCAGCGCGCCCGTGCCGTCCATGGCGATGCTCGCGGCGAGCAGCATGGGCACCGACAGCGCGGCCGGATAGGCGGCGACCCGCAAGGGGCCGAGTTTGGGCAGCAGCGGAAGGGCGAGCAGCGAGAAGGCGACCTCGCCGGCGAGCGCGCCGAGCGAGAGCAGTACACCGTGCAGGCTGCCGCCGCCGAGCCCGGCGGAGACGACGGCGCCGAGGGTCACCACGGCCGCCGCGGCGACGATGCGCGGTGCGGGGCGGCGGCGTTGGGTCAGCGGCCCGACGAGGGCCATGACGATGGGGATCGCCCCGACCACAGTGCCGATCATGGCGGGGCTCGCATGCCGGGTGGCCTCGACCAGGAACAGGTTGAACCCCGCGAGACCGGTGGCGGCCAGCGCAGCCAGAAGCAGGACGTCACGGAGTGTCAGGCCGGCCCGTGGCAGGCGCCGGTGGCGTACGACCGCGAGGAGGATGGCCGCGGCGAGCGCGTAGCGCAGGGCTTGGCCGCTGAGCACGGGGTAGTCGGCGATGGTCGCGGAGACGGCCGTCGAGGTGCCGACGAGCAGCATCGCGGCGGCGGCACCCGCGGCCGGGGCGGCGGAGGAACTCATGCGGCCTGCTCCTTCTGCTGCGGGGTGTCGGCCTGCGGGGCGGCGGGTTGCGGGGTGCCGGCCTGCGGGGTGCCGGCCTGGGGCGTGAGCACCTTGCGGGTGACGCGTTCGGCGAGGGCGGCGACGAGGGCGCGCGGCCGGCGCGGCAACAGGTGCGCCGACAGGGCGTTGCCGAATCCGGGAGTGACGTAGCCGCGGTCGCGGTCGAGGGCTTTCAGAGCCGCGCGGACCACCGGTTCCGGTGTGGTCATCGAGCCGTTGACGGCCGCCTTGCGGGTCCCGATGGCGTCAAAGAAGGGGGTGTCGACCGGCCCGGGGCACAGGGTGAGGACGCGGATGCCGCGGCTGCGGTACTCCTCGCGCAGGGAGAGCCCGAAGTTCAGGACGAAGGCCTTGGCCGAGCTGTAGACGGCGAAGTACGGCGCGGGCTGGAAGGCCGCGGTGGAGGCGACGTTCAGGACCGCGCCCGTGCCGCGCTCCAGCATGCCGGGGAGCAGGGCGTGGGTGAGGCCGACGAGTGCGACGACGTTCACCATCAGCTGGTCGTGGTCACGGTCCAGGGCGATGTCCTCGAAGCGGCCGCAGGTGCCGAACCCGGCGTTGTTGACCAGCAGGTCCACGTGCAGGCCGCGGGCGGCGAGCGCGCCGGCGACGCGTTGAGCCGCGTCGGGTGCGGCGAGGTCTTGGACCAGGACGTGGGCTCGTATGCCGTGCTCCTCGGTCAGCCGTGCGGCGAGGGCGGTGAGCCGGTCCTCGGAACGCGCCACAAGGATCAGATCGTGACCACGGGCGGCGAGTTGGGCGGCGAACTCCGCGCCGAGTCCGGATGAGGCACCGGTGATGAGCGCTGTGCTGTGCATGGGAATCCCCTTCGGTCGACTTCGACGAACGCGTCGAGCACTTCGAACGCTTCGGGCAACTGACACAGGAGCGTACGCAGTTCTCGCCTAAACGCAACAGAGTTGATGCAGTTAAGCGAAAACTGGGGCACGGGTGTACCGTTTCGAAGGCGCTCGGGGGACGGGGATCCGAGTGCTCGGACAGTCGGTTCGGACAGTGGATCTCGGACAGCGGATGGGGAGGCGGAGGCGCCATGGGCGAGAAGGCGGCACGGCCGTTGCGGGCGGACGCGGAGCGCAGTGTGCGCGCGATCCTGGAGGCGGCCGAACGCGTGCTCTCCGCTGATCCCGGCGCCTCGATGGAGCAGATCGCGGCCGCGGCGGGGGTGGCGAGGACGACGATCCACCGGCGGTTCGCCCACCGTCAGGCGCTGATCGACGCGCTGGCCCTGTCCGCCGCCCGCCAGCTCGCGGCGGCCGTGGACGACGGCCGCCCGGACACCGCGCCGCCCCTGGTGGCGCTGCACCGGATCACGGCCAACGTGCTCGAAGTGAAGGGGGCTTGGGCCTTCGCGCTGGGCGTGCCGGCCGATCCGGAGAGCGAGGCGGCGGCCCTCCACGAGGAGATCGGCCGGACCTGTATCACGGTCCTCGAACGAGCCCGGGCGGACCGCCTCATCGCCGAGACGGCCGACCTGCTGTGGGCACGCCGCGTCTACTACGCACTCCTCGGTGAGACCTTGCACGGGAACACGGACGACGCCGACCCCGACACCCTCGCCGCCCGCATCGTCGACACCCTGCTGCACGGGTTCGGCCCACGGGGCTGAGGCTGGTCGGCCTGAGGCTGGGCGGGCTGCCTCTGGTTGCGCGGGTGCGACCCGTGGCGGGGCGGGCTGCCTCTGGTTGCGCGGGCACGCCCGTGACTGGGCGGGCGGGACCCGTGGTCCAGCGGTGCAGCCCCGAGCGGGCCAGCCACGTGGCCGATCGGGCGGGACCCGTGACTGGGCGTGCGAGAGCCGTAGTTCGGCTAGTCGAGTGGGAGACTCGCGCAGTTCAGCGGGAGGCGGACGGGGTTGAGTCTCCGCTGGAGGCCCGCGTGGATGATCCGGAGCCAGTGGGGCCGAACCCACGCGCGTGGCGCCTATGCAGGCGCGGATCTGAATCGCAGGCGGGTGTGCCGAGCCGCAGGCGCGCGGCCGAACCGCAGGCACGCGCAGCCCAACCACGGTCGCGCGCGGCCGAACCGCTGCTGCCGCGTGCAACCCCAACCCGAGGCGCGTGCAGCCGAACCGCAAGCGCGTGTGGCCGAACCGCAAGCGCGTGCAAGGCAACCCAACCCAAGGCGCGCAGCCGAACTCCAGGCCCGCGCAACCCAACCCCGGGCGCACGCGGGGCCGAACCGCAGGCCCGCGCAACCCAACCCCAGGCGCGCGGCCGAACCGGAGCGACAACGCGCCTATCCGGTCAGCGCGCCCACCGGGTCCAGGTCTCTCGTGCCCCGGGGCCACCAGTCCTCGCGGCCGGGTTCGGATTCGTACGGGTACCAGTAACCGTCGCGCCCGTAGCGGAGCTGGAGGTGGCCGTCCGGGTGCGTGAGGTGGTTGCGCCAGGGACGGAACGGCGGGTGTTCCGCTGCGAGCAGCGCCGGGCGCGCCTGGTCGAAGGACCCGGCCGGCGGGTTCCAGGACTCCTCCAGGACGGCCAGGCCCTCCGCGCCGCCCTGGCGCCAGGCGGCGGCCGCACGGGCCAGGTCCGTCGGCGAACGGTCCGCCGCCGCGGCCAGTTGGGCATAGAGCGCCCGGGTCGCACCGGTGAGTCCTGAGCCGGGCTGGGAGGCGGCGATGCGTACCCCGTCCTGCCAGAGCGTCAGTTCGGCGAGTGGGTCTTCGCCGGTGCCCAGGAGCGCGTGGGCCCGGGCGGCCGCGTCGGTCGCCAACTGGTCCAGGGCCAGCGGGTCCGGGCCGCCGGGCGCGGCCGGGTACGCGGGGGGCGGGCCCGGCTGTGCGGGCCTCGGCAGGGGTGGTGGCGGGGCGGGCAGTCGGCGAGGCTCCAGGGCGTGAGCTGCCCGTACGCCGGGCATCGGCGGCGCGGCCGATTCCGCCCGGGCCGCGCGGTGGGCGTTGCGGCGCGCGAGGGTGTCGAGCAGCCAGTACTCGCCTCGGCCGCGGAGCAGCAGCAGCACGAACGGGTCGGCGTCGAGCAGCCGGGCCGCCTGGTAGCACAGGGCGGCGGCATGCTTGCAGGGATGGCCGAAGTCCGGGCAGGAACAGTCGGGTTGGAGGTCGCCGGGGCCCGGCAGAAGGTCCACGCCGAGGTCCGCGAGCCCTTGCGGCAGCTCCTTGTCGAGCAGGGCGGCGAGGTGGCCCGGGTGGTCGGCGGCGGCGTCGAGGAAACGTTCCCAGTCCGCGTCGTCCAGCGTCCGCAGCCGGATCCGCGTGCGGTACGGGCGCTGCCGGCTGCCCTGTACGTAGGCGAGCACATTGCCGGGCGTGACGGTGATCGACTCGACATGCCCCTGATCCGCGTACCCCCGCCCGCGCTTGAGCCGCGCCGGATCCGCGGCCACCTCTTCCAGCGCCCGCACCCACGCGTTCCCCCACCAGGTCTCCGCGAAGTCCCCTTCGCTGGTGGCCCGTTGGGGAAGGGCCGAGAAGGTACGCCGAAGATCCTGGACGGCTTGCGAACGCGTGGGCTTGTACGGGCTGGGGCGACGGTCACCGCTCGGGCTGGGGTGACGCTCGCCGCTCGAGGTGGGGTGACGGTCACCGCTCGAGGTGGGGTCCGTGGACCCGGCGGGCGCGGACGAGCCGAGGCCCTCGGAGGGCACGGACGCCCCCGAGCCGAGGGCAGACGTGGACTCCGTCGACGAAGCCGTGGTGTTGGGGGGAGCGGGCAAGCCGAGGCCCTCGGAGGGCACAGGCCGACCCGAGCCGTCGGCAGACGTGGACCCCGCCTCCGAAGGCACGGGCCGCCCCGAACCGTCGGCAGACGTGGACCCCGTCGTTGAGACCGTCGCACCGGCAGACGAGGGCGAGCCGAGCCCCTCCGCAGGCACGGACGGACCCAAGCCATCGGCAGACGCGGACCCCGCCGGCGAAACCGTCACACCGGCGGACGAGGGCGAGCCGAGCCCCTCCGCAGGCACCGACCGACCCGAACCGTCAGCAGACGTGGACCCCGTCGCGTCGCCGGGCGCGGGCGCTTCCCGTGAGCGAATCGCTTCGGCTGCCCCGAGCGCAGGGCCGGATGCGGATGCGTCCGGCACGGGGGGCGTCACCGCTCGGGCGTCGGCGCCCTCGTCAGCCTCGGGAACCTGCGCGTTCCCACCGCGCCCCATGTTCTGCAGCAGGCTGGTCAGGTCCGCGGACATCCCGCGTGGACCGCCGGAGCCCGCGCCCCGACGGGGACTCGGCCCCGAGTCGCCCTGGCGGTCGGCTTGTCGGCCCCGGGAGCGCGGCGCGGGCCGATCGGGTCGCGCCGTCGAGTCGGGCGCCTGTCGAGCCTCCCGGCGAGCCGCGGCCTGCTGCGCCCGAGCCGCGCGCAGGGCAGCCCGCACCTCGTCCGCCTCGTGCCCGGGCTGCCGCCCTTCCGCCGCTCCCTCAGTGGCGCCCGCCTCGCCCTTCGCGACTCCCGCCTCGGCCTCCGTGGCATCCGCCTCGCCCTTCGCGACTCCCGCCTCGGCCTCCGTGGCATCCGCGTCGCCCTTCGCGACTCCCGCCTTGCCGTGCCTGGCGCCCGCCTCGGCAGCCGCCCCAGCCGTACCATCTCCTCGCCCCTGCCCCTGCCCCTGCCCAGACGTACCCTCAACTCCAGCCGAGCCGGGGGCACTTACCCCTCGCACAGCTGAAGCAGCCCTGGCCGCACGCAGGGCGGCCCGCGCGACGTCCGCCGGTCGATCCGGACCAGGCGCACCCGCCCTGCCGGCAGCCCCCGACTGCTCCTGGGCGAGCGAGGTCTTGTCCGCCGGCGACGAACTCCGAGCCGAGTCACCGGACATCGAGGCATCGCCATCCACCCGATCCCGCGCAGACCCGTCCGACTCAGTGGATGCCGGCAGTGGCGACACCGGGGACGGCGCCGTCGACGCCGTGGGTACCGGAGCGCCCGACCCCCTGTCCGTCGCCGCCGGATCGGCCACGTTCACGTCGCCACCTGACGCCGAGGAGGCCTGCACCGAGCCGGAGGAGGCCGAGCCGGAGGTGGCCGAGCCGGAGGTGGCCGAGCCGACGCCCGAACCCGAGCCTGCACCGGATCCCAAGCCATAGTCAGCACCCAAGGCCGAGCCCGAGCCCGACTCGGCGCCCGAGCCAGAACCCAAGCCAGAGTCTGTGTCCGAGCCGCAGCCAACACCCGAACCGGCGTCGGTGCCCGAGGCCGTGCCCAAGCCGAGCTCTGAGCCAGAACCCGAACCGGACTCAACGC
>NZ_JAAKZW010000145.1 GCF_011044995.1 Streptomyces mesophilus
CCCCCTGCCACAAGGCCCACCCCCCAAGGGCCCCATGACCTGTGCGAACAGGTCCTTCACGGCCTGGGGCAAGCCCCGCGGCGGCCTACCGTCGAAGCAGAGGCTTCCCCAACGCATGCCCGGAGAGTGACCGCCATGACCCAGACCCTGGTACTGATCGGCCACGGCATGGTGGGCCAGCACTTCCTGGAGGTGCTTGCCGAACGCGGCGCCTTCGCGGGCGAGGACGGCCCCGGCTGGCACGTCGTCGTGCTCGCCGAGGAGGACCGCGTCGCCTACGACCGGGTCCACCTCTCCTCCGCCTTCACCGGCACCGACCCCGACGAACTCTCCCTCACCGACGCCGAGTTCCTCACACGGCACGGCATCGACCTGCGCCTGGGCGACCCCGCCGAACACATCGACACCGCCGCCCGCAAGGTCACCACCGTCTCCGGCACCGTCGTCGACTACGACGCCCTGGTCCTGGCCACCGGCTCGTACCCCTTCGTGCCACCGATCGACGGCGCCGACGCCGCGGGCTGCTTCACCTACCGCACCCTGTACGACGTCGAGACCCTCACCGCGTACGCCGAGGAAGCGAAGACCGGCGTGGTCATCGGCGGCGGGCTGCTCGGTCTTGAGGCGGCCGGAGCGCTGCGCACCCTCGGCCTGGCGACGCACGTCGTCGAGTTCGCCCCGCGCCTGATGCCGATGCAGGTCGACGACGGCGGCGCCGCCGCGCTGCGCGCCACCATCGAGGGCATGGGCGTCGCCGTGCACACCGGTGTCGGCGCGAGCAGCGTCGAGACCGACGCCGACGGCCGCACCCGCGCACTGCGCCTGTCCAACGGCGAGACCATCAACGCCGACCTCGTCGTCTTCTCCGCCGGCGTCCGCCCCCGCGACCGCCTCGCCCGCGAGGCCGGTATCGCCGTCGGCGACCGCGGCGGCGTCGTGGTGGACGAGCACTGCCGCACCACCGACCCGTACATCTACGCCATCGGCGAGTGCGCCCAGAGTGCCGACGGCCGGGTCTACGGGCTGGTCGCGCCCGGCTACCAGATGGCCGAGACCGCCGCCGACGCCCTCGCGGGCGAGGGCACCAAGGTCTTCAACGGCGCCGACACCTCCACCAAGCTCAAGCTGATGGGCGCCGATGTCGCCTCCTTCGGCGACCCGTTCGCGCGGGAGGGCAAGGACGGTGCGGTCTCCGTCGTCTTCTCCGACTCGCGTGACGGCGTCTACAAGAAGCTGCTCCTCGGCCCCGACGGGGCTCTGCTCGGCGGCATCCTCGTCGGCGACGCCGAGGCGTACAGCTCCCTGAAGCCGCACACCGGCAAGCAACTCCCCGCGCCCGCCGAGGCCTACGTCGGCCCCGTGACCGCCGCCGACATCCCGGGCGCCGACGCGCTGCCGGACGATGCGGTGCTCTGCTCCTGTCACAACGTCACCAAGGCGCAGGTCACTTCGGCCATCGCCGCCGAAGGCATCACCGACCTCGGCGGCATCAAGAAGTGCACCAAGGCCGGTACGGGCTGCGGTGGTTGCGTCAACACCCTGCAGGCCGTCCTGGACGCCGAACTCTCCGCCGCCGGCATCGAGAAGGCCAAGGGTCTGTGCGAGCACTTCGAGCTCAGCCGTTCGGAGATCTACGAGAAGATCCGCACCGACCGCATCCGCTCCTTCACCGAACTCCTCGAGAAGTACGGCAAGGGCGAGGGCTGCACGGTCTGCAAGCCGGTCGTGGGCAATGTGCTCGGCACCCTCGGCCCGGAGCTGGGCCTGACCCATATCCTCGACGGCGAACAGGCCACCCTGCAGGACTCCAACGACCTGTACCTGGCGAACCTCCAAAAGGACGGCACGTACTCGGTCGTCCCGCGCGTGCCCGGCGGTGAGATCACGCCCGATGCGCTCATTGTGATCGGTGAAGTCGCCCGCGACTACGGCCTCTACACGAAGATCACGGGCGGTCAGCGCATCGACCTGTTCGGCGCCCGTGCCGATCAACTCCCCGAGATATGGCAGCGGTTGGTCGACGCCGGCTTCGAGTCCGGCCACGCCTACGGCAAGTCCCTTCGTACGGTGAAGTCCTGCATCGGATCGAAGTTCTGCCGCTTCGGGCAGGGCGACTCTGTGCAGCTCGCCATCGACCTCGAGCTGCGCTACCGGGGACTGCGCGCCCCGCACAAGATCAAGGGCGGTGTCTCGGGCTGTCTGCGCGAATGCGCCGAGGCCCGCGGCAAGGACATCGGCGTCATCGCCACCGCCAACGGCTGGAACCTGTACGTCTGCGGCAACGGCGGCACCACCCCCCGCCACGCCGACCTCCTCGCCGCCGACCTGGACGCCGGCGAACTGTTCCGTCTCATCGACCGCTTCCTCATGTACTACGTCCGCACGGGCGAGCGCCTGGAGCGCACCTCCGCCTGGCTGGAGCGCATCGACGGCGGCCTCGAGCACCTGAAGTCCGTGCTCGTCGAGGACTCCCTCAGCATCTGCGCCGAGCTCGAAGCCCAGATGGAACGGCACGTCGCCGCCTACCAGGACGAGTGGGCCGCCGTGCTCGCCGACCCGGAGAAGCTCCGCCGCTTCAAGCCGTTCACGGCCGCGCCCGAGGACGGCGTCTCCTTCAAGGACGACCTGGTCAAGGACCTGGAGCCGGGCCGCGGCCGCGTCGCCGTACTGCCCGACGGCACCGAGGCGGCCCTGTTCAAGGACCGTTCCGGCGCGCTCTACGCGGTCGGCAACCACGACCCGTACTCCGGCGCCGCCGTGATGGCGAACGGCATCATGGGCAGCCGCGACGGCGTCCCCACCATCGCCTCGCCCATGCACAAGCAGGAGTTCGACCTGCGCACCGGCGTCAGCCTGGACGACCCCGAGGTCGCCCTCGGCGTCCCCGAGCTGCCGTAACCGCACGCCACGACGCCCCGGGCCGGTCCCGCACGAGGACCGGCCCACTCGGCATACGCCCACGACCGCGGCCCCGACGGACGTGGCGCCGACGGACGTGGCGCCGACCGCCGGCCTGCCGACGGTCCCGCCCCGCGCGGACCCAACGTCCAGCCGCACACAGGTCCTTGGCCTGCGCACAAGCCGACTTACGCCTCTGCTTCCGCGGATAAAGGGGACGCAACCTGGATGGGTACGGATCAACTCCTTCACCCCCAGGAACAGCGCATGCCTGCCGTAAAGGAAACAGTCGAGGTCGCACAGCGGTCGTACGACCCCGCGCAGTACCGTCCGGGCCGCCCCATCACCGACTGGGAGCCGGAGAACGAGCTCTTCTGGAAGTCCACCGGCAAGCGCGTCGCCCAGCGCAACCTGTGGATCGCGGTCCCCGCCCTGCTCGTCGCCTTCGTGGTGTGGCAGGTGTGGAGCGTCACCGCGACGAACCTCAAGGACGTCGGCTTCTCCTTCACCACCTCGCAGCTGTTCTGGCTGACGGCCATCCCCGGCCTGACCGGTGGTACGGCCCGTATCTTCTACACCTTCCTCGGCCCGAAGATCGGCCAGCGCACCTTCACGGCGATCTCCACGGTCGTCCTGATCGTCCCGCTCCTGTGGCTGGGCTTCGCGATCCAGGACACCTCGACCTCCTTCGGCACCATGGCGATGATCGCCGCCCTGTGCGGTATCGGCGGCGCCAACTTCTCCTCCTCGCTCGCCAACATCGGCTTCTTCTTCCCGAAGAAGGAGAAGGGCAACGCGACCGGCATCAACGGTGGCCTCGGCAACCTCGGCGTCTCCGTCGTCCAGCTGCTCACCCCGATCGTCATCACCAGCTCGGTGATCGCCATCGGCTCCGGCCAGCACAACGCCAAGACCGGCAACGAGGTCTACCTCCAGAACGCCGCCTTCCTGTGGGTCCCGGTCCTGATCGTGCTCGCCGCCATCGCCTGGTTCGGCCAGAACGACCTGAAGACCGCCTCCACCTCCTTCAGCCAGCAGAAGATCATCTTCAAGCGCAAGCACAACTGGCTGATGACCTGGCTCTACGTCGGCACCTTCGGCTCCTTCATCGGCTTCGCCGCCGCGCTCCCGATGCTGATCAAGACCACGTTCCCGGACTACTCGGTCGCCACCTACGCCTGGATGGGCCCGGCGCTCGGCGCCCTCGCCCGCTGGGCCGGCGGCTGGATCGCGGACAAGATGGGCGGCGCCCGCGTCACCATCCTGTCCTTCGTGGGCATGGCCGTATCGATCATCGGCGTGATCAACTTCCTGCCCGCGGGCGGCAACGACGGCAACTTCGCCGGCTTCTTCGCCTGCTTCCTTGCCGCGTTCTTCTTCTCCGGCATCGGCAACGGCTCGACCTTCCGCCAGATCCCGGTGATCTTCCGCAACCAGCACCTGAAGGGCCTGACCGAGGGCACGCCCGAGTACGCGAAGGCGCTGAAGCAGACGGAGATGGAAGCGGGCGCCGTCACCGGCTTCACCGCCGCCATCGCCGCGTACGGCTTCTTCTTCATCCCGGCCCTGTTCGCCAACTTCGCGGTGACCAGCGCGATGTGGGGCTTCGTGGCCTTCTACGCCAGCTGCATCGTGGTCACCTGGTGGTTCTACGCCCGCAAGGGCGCCGAGTCGCCGTCCTGATCCACCCGGCACAGCGACCGGCACAGCACGCCCTCGAAGACCGCACGCCGGTTTCCGAGGGCTTTGCCGTACTCGGGACGAAAAACTTGTGAAAGTTTTCACAAGCGGACAATGGTCCAAGGTCCCTGGCAAAACCGCAGGTGAGAGCCTCGTCAACGTGCAAGGCGGGTACACCGGGGGGACCATTGGTACCGAACCAGGGACCAATGCGGCCCGAAATGATCGATCAAAAGCAGTCCAATGGATGTGTAGCAATGAGGCGACACGCGGACTCGAAAGGTTCGGGCGATGACTGCAACTCCGGCGGAGAAGACCGTTAACGACGAGGCCTGGGACGGCTTCAAGGGCGGCCTGTGGAGGGACGCCATCGACGTCCGCGACTTCGTGCAGCAGAACTACACGCCTTACGAGGGTGACGACTCGTTCCTCGCGGGCCCGACGGAGCGCACCACCGCCGTGTGGAACAAGCTCCTGTCGATGTTCCCCGAGGAGATCGAGAAGGGCATCTACGACGTCGACGTGAAGACTCCGTCGCGTATCGACGCCTTCAAGCCCGGATACATCGACGCGGACAAGGACCTGATCGTCGGCCTCCAGACCGACGGTGCGCTCAAGCGCGCCATCATGCCCAACGGTGGCTGGCGCATGGTCGAGGGCGCCCTCAACGCCTACGGCTACGAGGCCGACCCCGAGGTGCGCGAGATCTACACGCACCTGCGCAAGACCCACAACGAGGGCGTCTTCGACGCCTACACGCCCGAGATCCGCGCCTGCCGCTCCTCCGGCATCATCACCGGTCTCCCCGACGCCTACGGCCGCGGCCGCATCATCGGCGACTACCGCCGTGTCGCCCTCTACGGTGTCGACCGCCTCATCGAGGACAAGAAGGCCGTCAAGGCCCAGTTCGACGCCGAGTGGCCGACCGAGGACGTGATCCGCGGCCGCGAGGAGACCTCCGAGCAGATCAAGGCGCTCGGCGAGCTCAAGGCGATGGCGCAGTCCTACGGCTACGACATCTCCCGCCCGGCGCAGACCGGCCGCGAGGCCGTGCAGTGGCTGTACTTCGCGTACCTCGCCGCGGTCAAGGAGCAGAACGGCGCGGCCATGTCGATCGGCCGCATCGACAACTTCCTCGACATCTACCTGCAGCGCGACATCGAGGCCGGCCGCATCACCGAGGCCGAGGCCCAGGAGTTCATCGACGACTTCGTCATCAAGCTCCGCATCGTCCGCTTCCTGCGCACCCCCGAGTACAACGAGCTCTACTCCGGCGACCCGACCTGGGTCACCTGGTCCATGGCCGGTATGGGTGAGGACGGCCGCCCGCTGGTCTCCAGGACCACGTTCCGCGCGCTGCAGACCCTGTACAACCTGGGCCCGGCCCCGGAGCCGAACCTGACCGTCTTCTGGTCGCAGCAACTCCCCAAGGGCTTCAAGGACTTCGCGTCCAAGGTCGCCATCGACACCTCGGCCCTGCAGTTCGAGTCCGACGAGCTGATGCGCCCGAAGTACGGCGACGACACCGCGATCGCCTGCTGTGTCTCCGCGATGGCCGTCGGCAAGCAGATGCAGTTCTTCGGCGCCCGTGTGAACGTCGCCAAGGCGCTGCTCTACGCGATCAACGGTGGCCGCGACGAGAAGTCCGGCAAGGTCGTCGTCAAGGGCTTCGAGCCCATCGAGGGCGAGTACCTGGACTACGAGACCGTCGCCAAGCAGTACGACGCGATGCTCGAGTGGCTGGCCAAGACGTACGTGCACGCGCTGAACGTCATCCACTACATGCACGACAAGTACGCCTACGAGCGCATCGAGATGGCGCTGCACGACCGCGAGATCCTGCGCACCATGGCCTGCGGCATCGCCGGCCTCTCGGTCGCCACGGACTCCCTGTCGGCCCTGAAGCACGCCAAGGTCAAGGTCGTCCGCGACGAGAGCGGCCTCGCCGTCGACTACCTGATCGAGGGCGACTACCCGGCCTACGGCAACAACGACGACCGGGTCGACGAGATCGCCCAGAACATCGTCAGCGGCTTCATGGAGAAGATCCGCAAGTACCCGACGTACCGGAACGCGCTGCACACGCAGTCCGTCCTGACCATCACGTCGAACGTCGTCTACGGCAAGAAGACCGGCAACACCCCCGACGGCCGTCGCGCAGGCGCCCCGTTCGCCCCCGGCGCCAACCCGATGAACGGCCGTGACGAGCACGGCTACATCGCCTCCGCGATGTCGGTCGCCAAGCTCAACTACGACGACGCCGAGGACGGCATCTCGCTGACCAACACGATCACCCCGGACGCGCTCGGCCGCACCCCCGAGGACCGCATCGCGAACCTCTCCGGTGTACTCGACGGCTTCATGGCCAGCGACGGCTTCCACATGAACGTCAACGTCCTCAACAAGGCGACCCTCGAGGACGCCATGGAGCACCCGGAGAACTACCCGCAGCTGACCATCCGGGTCTCCGGCTACGCGGTGAACTTCGTCCGCCTGACGCGCGAGCAGCAGCTGGACGTCATCAACCGCACCTTCCACGGCTCGCTCTGAGCCGACCCCGACTCGCGGCCCCGGGCCCGGGCCCTCACTCCGGGCCCGGGAGCCGCGATCACCAACCCGCTTGAACCCTCCGGGAGTTGTGCCATGACAGTGCTGCTCGGCAAGGACATCCCCGTCGGTGCGCCGACCGCCGACGAACGCATCGGTCTGCACAGCCCGGCCGGTCTGCCCAGCACGCCGGCCGCGGCCGCCACCCAGCGCCCCATCGAGGGCTCGGTGCACTCCTGGGACCTGTCGACGGGTGTCGACGGCCCCGGCACGCGCTTCGTGACGTTCCTGGCCGGCTGCCCGCTGGCCTGCCTGTATTGCCACAACCCCGACACGATGAAGATGCGCAACGGCAAGCGCACGTCGGCCGACGACGTGCTCGCCGAAGCGGCCAAGTACACGACCTTCATCAAGGCTTCGGGCGGCGGCGCGACCATCTCGGGCGGCGAACCGCTCCTCCAGCCGGTCTTCGCCGGCGAGCTCTTCCACCGTATGAAGCACGAGCTCGGGCTGCACACCGCCCTCGACACCTCGGGCTTCCTCGGCGTCCGCGCCACCGACGCGATGCTCCGCGACATCGACCTCGTGCTGCTCGACATCAAGTCCTGGGACCGCGACACCTACAAGAAGGTCACCGCGCGCGAACTCCAGCCCACCCTCGACTTCGCCCACCGCCTCGCCGACCTCGGCAAGGAGGTGCACGTCCGCTTCGTGCTCGTGCCCGGCCTGACCGACGCCCCGGCGAACATCGAGGGCGTCGCCGCCTTCGCCGGCTCCCTCGGCAATGTCTCGCGCGTGGACGTGCTGCCCTTCCACAAGCTCGGCCAGTCCAAGTGGGAGGCACTGGACATGCCGTTCACCCTGGCCGAGACGCCTTCGCCGGGGCCCGAGCAGGTCGACGCGGCGAAGCGGATCTTCGAGGCGCACGGCCTCACAGCCGTCTGAGCCCTTGCGCGAGTACGGGGTGAGCGGCCGGCCCGAGCCGCTCCCCGCGCCCCGGACGTACCCTGGACGCATGAGCACCGCCCCGCAGCCCTCCGAGGACGAGCAGCAGCCGAAGCCCAGGCCCAAGCTGGTCTTCGACGACCCGCTCGACCAGCAGTCGTCCGACGACACGGACCGGGGCTGGGGCGAGCGGCCGGCGGCGAGCGGCGACAGCGCCGCGGACCTCGCACGCTTCCTCGACGAGAAGCCGCCCCACCACCTCTGAGCAGTTACTCGCGGTTGCCCGAACCGCGCTGGGCCACCACGGCGTCGCGGATCTCCTTGAGCACTTCGAGCTCGGTGATCTCCATCGTCTCCTGGACGCCTTCCTTCGCCTTGCGCCGCTGCTCGACCTTGGCCAGGTACTTGGCCATCGGGAGCACCATGAGGAAGTAGACGACCGCCGCGGTGATGACGAAGCTCAGAATGGCGCTGAGCACCGTGCCCCACATGATCGGGATGCCGGAGACGACCTCGCCGTTCTTGTACTCGCACGGGGCCTTCAGGCACGAGCTGTACTTGTCGAGGTCCTTCGTGCCGAACGCGCCGACCAGCGGATTGATCACGCCCTTCACCACGGAGTTCACGATGTTGGTGAACGCCGCGCCGATGACGACCGCGACCGCCAGATCGACGACGTTCCCCCGCATCAGGAACGCCTTGAATCCTTCGAAGAGGCTGGGCTTCTCCTCGCTCACAGTGGAGCCTTTCGTCGCATGTGCAATGGAAGCTATGGAAGCTGAAGCTGCCATTAGGCACAGCAGGCCGAAGCGGCGTCCAATCCATGCACACGAACAGGTGAGTTGACGAACTCCCGCTCCCGCACCGAGTCGTTGTCATCGCAACGTCACCGCGAGCGGCGTGCCCGCACCGGCTCCCACCAGGGCGGTGGACACAGAGCGCGGAACCTCCAGGACCACCAACGCACCGCCGTCGAGGCTCTCTTCGCCGGCCTCGGGCACCTGCGCCACCCGTGCGTCCGCGGCCACGACACGTGCCTGCTCACCGTGCTCGCCCGCGGCCACCACATCCACGCGGTCGCCGGGCTCGAGGAGCCGTACGGCCGCGGCATCGGCGATACGCACCGGAGCGGAGACCAGCTCGACGGGCCGGGCAGCAGGGGCCGTGGCCGCGCCCGCATCCGCCGTCGGCTCGGGGGCGGCACGCCCACCGAGCGCCAGCGTCGCCGCCGCCACGGCGAGCCCGGCCGCGAGGGTGCGTCTGCGCCGCCGCAGAGCTCTCCTCAACCGCGCGCTCCCACCCCGTACATGAAGAGGAGAGAAGTGCGGGACATCGCATGCGGGCGCGGGGACAGCGGGTGCAGGGACAGCGGGTGCAGGGACAGCGGGGGAGGGAGGCGCGGACAGAGAGGAGTGCGGAAGGGGACGAGTGGTGGACACGGGATCACCGCCTGACGTGAGGGACGTCGTCGAACGCCCCTCACGATCCCCGCAACGCCGCAAGCCCGCTGAGCCCTGTGGACAACCACCGGCCTGTGGACAACTCCCTCACCGGAACGAGGCGTTCACCACCTCACGCCGAGTGCCGAGAGCTACGGCAGCTCGATCCCCAGATCCCACCCGTCATGCGCATGCGTGCACAGGCAGTCCCGCTCCGCCGTCTGCGGAAGCGCCCCCACCACATCGAAGAGCACCTCGCGCAGCCGCCCGACGTTCTCCCCGAACACCCTCAACACCTCGGTGTGCGAGACCCCTTCACCCGTCTCCGCACCGGCGTCCAGGTCCGTCACCAGCGACATCGACGTGTAGCAGAGCCCCAGTTCACGGGCGAGCACCGCCTCGGGGTGCCCGGTCATGCCGACCACCGACCAGCCCATCGCGGCATGCCACTGCGACTCGGCGCGGGTCGAGAACCGCGGCCCCTCGATCACGACCATCGTGCCGCCGTCGACCGGCTCCCAGTCCCGCCCGCGCGCCGCCTTGAGCGCGGCGCCGCGGCCCACCGGGCAGTAGGGGTCGGCGAAGGTGGTGTGGACGACGTTCGGCACCGTGCCGTCCGGCAGCGGGTGCCCGTCGAAGAAGGTCTGCGCCCGCGCCTTCGTACGGTCCACGACCTGGTCCGGAACGAGCAGCGTGCCCGGCCCGTACTCCGCCCGCAGCCCGCCGACCGCACACGGGCCGAGCACCTGCCGTACGCCCACGGAGCGCAGTGCCCACAGGTTCGCGCGGTAGTTGATGCGGTGCGGCGGCAGCCGGTGGTCGCGGCCGTGCCGGGGCAGGAAGGCCACGGTCCGTCCGGCGATCTCGCCGAGGAAGAGGGAGTCGCTGGGCGCTCCGTAGGGGGTCTCCACCGTGACCTCGGTCACGTCCTCCAGGAAGGAGTAGAACCCGGAGCCACCGATCACGCCGATCTCTGCGTTCACCATGCGATCAGCGTAGCCATACGCGAGAACCCCGCTGCCGGTGAGGCAGCGGGGTTCTCGAAAGCTAAGCGTCAGGCGGCCGACGTCGAGGAAGACGACGACGAGGAGGACGACGAAGACGTGGACGACGACTTCGACGACGCGTCCGAGGACGACTTCGCCGAGGAGGAGCCCGAGGACGAGGACGACGCCGAGGCCGGCGTGCTGCTCGACGACGAGCCGCGGCTGTCGTTGCGGTAGAAGCCCGAGCCCTTGAACACGATGCCGACCGCCGAGAACACCTTCTTGAGGCGTCCGCTGCAGCTCGGGCACTCGGTCAGAGCGTCATCCGTGAACTTCTGCACCGCCTCGAGGCCTTCGCCGCACTCGGTGCACTGGTACTGATACGTCGGCACTTGCTTCCTCCTGGCACTCTCACTCGATGAGTGCTAACGACGTTCCATAGTGACGTATTCCTCGGGATCAGTCCACCGTGGCGAGCGCGCGGTGACCCACACCACGTGCCACGGTCCGCCCCTTGGACGCCGGCGCGAGCCTGCCGCGCAGGGCGAACAGGGTCCCCAGGGCCAGTGCGGTGGCGACCGCGGGGACCAGGAATCCGTAGCTCGCGCCATGGGCGTCCGCGAGCCGTCCGGCCACGGTCACGGCGGCGGCCTGCCCGAAGGCGACCGCACCCGTCAGCCAGGTGAACGCCTCGGTACGGCCGGAGGCCGGCACCAGCTGCTCGACCAGCGTGAACGCGGTGATCAGGGCCGGTGCGATCGCCATGCCCACGAGCAGACCGACGATCGCGAACATCGCGACCGAGTCCAGCGTCCACAGGGTGGCGGCCATGGCGGTCAGCGCGGTGTAGCCGAGCAGCAGCCGGCGGCGCGGCCCGATCTTCCAGGCGATGGCGCCGCAGGCGATACCGGCGATCATGTTGCCGGCCGCGAAGATCCCGTACAGCAGGCCGTTGACGCCCGACTGGCCGATCTCCTCGGCGAAAGCCGTCAGCGAGACCTGCATACCGCCGAAGACGGCGCCGATGCCGAGCATGGCGACGATCAGGGCGCGCACACCCGGAATGGACAGGGCCGAAGCTCGCTGCACAGAAACATCACCCGCGACCGCACGGGCCGGCTGGGTGCCGCGCTGTGCGGCGAACAGCAGACCGCCGGCGAGGGTCAGGACCGCCTGGGCGGCGAGACCGGCGCCGGGGTGGACGACGGTGCACAGCATCGTGGCCAGGACGGGGCCGACGACGAAGGTGAGCTCGTCGGTGACGGACTCGAAGGCCGCCGCGGTCGGCAGCAGGTGCCGGCGGTCCGGGCGGTCGAGGACGGAGGCCCAGCGGGAGCGGACCATCGGGCCGACCTGCGGCACCGAGGCACCGGCCGGCACGGCCGCGAGGAACAGCGCCCACAGCGGGGCGTCCGCGAGGGCCAGGGCGGCGAGCAGGATCACCGCGACGGAGTTGATCAGAACGCCGGGGATCAGGACGGCCGACTGCCCGAAGCGGTCCGCGAGCTTGCCGCTCTGTGGTGCGAACAGGGCCATGGAGATACCCGTCACGGCGGCGACGGCGCCCGCGGTGCCGAACGAGCCGGTCGTGTGCTGCACAAGGAGCACGATCGACATCGTGAGCATGGCGAAGGGCTGCCGTGCGGCGAAGCCGGGCAGGACGAACGAGAGTGCGCCTTCAGTGCGCAGAAGCTGGCCGTAACCAGGGCGGGAGTTGACCGTGGACACCACGGTCCTTGCCTTTCTGCTGCCTGGTAGCGGGCCCGTATTGGCATCGCCGAGAGCTGTCCATCGTGCGCAGGGATCGTCGGTGATGCCCGGTCCCTGCGGGGGACCTCGGCCGCCGTGCGAACGCGCCAGCTCTTCATCAGACAGAGGTGATTCGTTTGCGGTTACCTTCATTGTACGGGTCTTCCGCAAGACGTGCCTCGGAATTGCCAAGCTCGGGTCGCTCGACACCTGCGATTAAGCCAACGTTTACGCCAACGTTTACGCCAACGTTTACGCCCCGGTCCCCAGCCACCCGGCCAGCTTTCCGCCCTGCCCGACGTCCCGCAGCCGCTTCTCGGCCGCGTCCCGTACGGGATCCGTGGCCACCACGAGCAGCTCGTCCCCGCGCCGCAGCACCGTCGTCGGCAGCGGTACGAAGGACTTCTCGTCGCGGACGACCAGCGTGACCGCCGAACCGGCCGGCAGCCGCAGCTCGGCGACCTCGACGCCGTGCATCTTGGACTTCTCCGGGATCGCCACCGAGAGCAGATGCCCGCGCAATCGCTCCAGCGGGGCGGATTCGATGCCCAGGTCGGCGGCCCCGTCGGAGTCGCCCAGCTTCAGGGCCTTGGCCAGCCACGGCAGCGTAGGACCTTGGACGAGCGTGTAGACGACCACGAGCACGAAGACGATGTTGAAGATCCGCTCGTTGCCCTCGATCTCGGCCACCATCGGGATCGTCGCGAGAATAATCGGCACCGCGCCACGCAGCCCGGCCCAGCTCATCAGGGCCTGCTCACGCCAGGGGATCTTGAACGGCAGCAGGCTGAGCACGACCTCGAGCGGTCGCGCCACCATCGTCAGGATCAGGCCGATGAGGATCGCAGGCCAGACGTCGTCGAGCAGCTTGTGCGGGGTGACCAGGAGCCCGAGCAGCACGAACATGCCGATCTGAGCGAGCCAGCCGAGCCCGTCGGCGAAGCCCCGGGTGGCCGGCCAGTGCGGCAGCTTGGCGTTGCCGAGGACCATCGCGGCCAGATAGACGGCGAGGAAGCCCGAGCCGTGCGCGATGGCGCCGGCCGCGTACGCCGTGACCGCGATCGCCATGACGGCGATCGGGTAGAGGCCGGACGCGGGCAGCGCGACATGGCGCAGCCCCCACGCGCCGAGGAAGCCGACCGCGAGACCGACGGCCGCACCGATCGCGAGCTCGAGGGCGATCTCGCCGACCAGGACGTACCAGGCATGGACCGGATCCACCGAGGAGAAGGCCACGACCAGGATCACGACCGGGGCGTCGTTGAATCCGGATTCCGCTTCGAGCACGCCGGTGATGCGCGAGGGCAGCGGCACCTTGCGCAGGACGGAGAAGACGGCCGCGGCGTCGGTCGAGGAGACGACCGCGCCGATGATCAGCGCCTGGCGCCATTCGAGCCCGACGAGATAGTGCGCACCGGCAGCCGTGATGCCCACGCTGACCGCCACGCCCACGGTCGAAAGGACGACCGCGGCCGGCAACGCGGGCTTGATTTCCTTCCACTTGGTGCCGAGGCCACCTTCGGCAAGGATCACCACAAGTGCGGCGTAACCGATGACCTGGGTCAACTCGGCATTGTTGAAGGTGACATTGAAGATCCCGTCCTGGCCTATCGCAATGCCGATACCCAGGTACAGGAGCAGGCTCGGCAGGCCGCTGCGCGAAGAGATCCGTACCGCGGCGACGGCGATGAGCAGGACGAGCGAGCTGATCAAGAGGAGCTCGTTGAGCTGATGGACAGTCAGTGGCCGTTCCTTCCTCGCGGGGTGGACTCCGAAGCGGGCTGCCGCCGGATCCGGGGGAGGGGGTACTTCGTTACCTTACCTAATCGTTAACGCTTCCTTGACGGGCAAGATCTCCGTTCCGCTACGGTCCTACGGCCGGAACGGACACCGCGTCCTGGCGTACGACGAGCTGCACCTAAGGTTGCTCCTGCACTCAAAGGACCGCTCCAGGACCACAAGGACAGCGATGCCCGCGAACACCACCGCCCCTTCGGGTGGCCGCAAGGCCGGCCGGAAGAAGGGGCGCCGCGCCCGACTGATCGTGCTCACGCTGGTAGTGGCGCTGGTCGCGGGCCTCGCGTTCGGCGCCTGGTGGAGCATCAGCACCGTGCGCGCCTCCCTTCCGCAGACGAAGGGTTCGATCAGCCTCGACGGTCTCTCCGCCCCCGTCGACGTCCGCAGGGACGCCCAGGGCATCCCGCAGATCTACGCGGACACCAGCGAGGACCTGTTCCGCGCGCAGGGTTACGTGCAGGCGCAGGACCGGTTCTGGGAGATGGACGTACGCCGTCACATGACGTCGGGCCGGCTGTCCGAGATGTTCGGCGAGGGGCAGGTCGAGACCGACGCGTTCCTGCGCACCCTGGGCTGGCGCGAGACGGCGCAGAAGGAATACGACGAGAAGCTGACGCCCGACACGAAGAAGTACCTGCAGGCGTACGCCGACGGGGTCAACCAGTACCTCGCGGGCAAGTCGGGCAAGGACGTCTCGGTCGAGTACGCGGCCCTCGGGTTCACCACCGACTACAAGATCGAGAAGTGGACCCCGGTCGACTCGGTGGCCTGGCTCAAGGCGATGGCCTGGGATCTGCGCGGCAACATGCAGGACGAGATCGACCGCGCGCTGATGTACAGCCGGCTCGGCCCGAAGCAGATCGGCGAGCTCTACCCGGAGTACCCGTACGAGACGCACAAGCCGATCGTGCAGGAAGGTGCCGTCGATACCGCGACGGACACGTACAACCCGAAGGGCACCGGCACCCAGCCGCAGTCGGGCAACCCGGCGACGCAGGGCACGGCCGGAGCCGCCCTGAACACCCAGCTGTCCGGCCTCTCCAAGGTCCTGGAGAACATGCCGGACGCCATCGGGCCCAACGGCAACGGCATCGGCTCCAACTCCTGGGTGGTGTCCGGTGAGCACACCACCACCGGCAAGCCGCTGCTCGCCAACGATCCGCACCTCGCGCCCCAGCTGCCCTCGCTCTGGTACCAGATGGGCCTGCACTGCAGGAACGTCTCCGAGAAGTGCCAGTACGACGTCTCCGGCTACACCTTCTCCGGCATGCCCGGCGTGATCATCGGTCACAACCAGGAGATCGCCTGGGGCATGACCAACCTCGGCGCGGACGTCACCGACCTCTACCTGGAGAAGATCCAGGGCGACGGCTACCTGTACGACGGCAAGGTGCAGCCGTTCAAGACCCGCCAGGAGACCATCAAGGTCGCCGGCGGCGAGGCGCGGAAGATCACGGTCCGCGAGACCAACAACGGCCCGCTGCTCTCCGACCGCAGCGACGAGCTCGGCAAGGTCGGCGAGGAGGCGCCCGTCGACGCCTCCGCCCCGGACCGCTCCGACGGCTACGCGGTGGCGCTGCGCTGGACCGCGCTCGACGCGGGCAAGTCGATGGACGCCGTGTTCACGCTCAACAGGGCGACGAACTTCAAGGAGTTCCAGGCCGCGGCCGCGAACTTCGAGGTGCCCTCGCAGAACCTGATCTACGCGGACCGCGACGGCAACATCGGCTACCAGGCCCCCGGCAAGATCCCCACGCGCTCCACGAAGCACGACGGCACGCTGCCCGCGCCCGGCTGGGACCCCTCGTACAGCTGGACCGGGTACGTCTCGTTCAAGGCGCTGCCCTACGAGTACAACCCCGAGCGCGGCTACATCGTGACCGCCAACCAGGCCGTCGTCGACAAGTCCTACCCGCACGAGCTGACGAAGGACTGGGGCTACGGCGCGCGCAGCCAGCGGATCAACGACCTCATCGAAGGGAAGCTCGAGGGCGGCGGGAAGATCTCGACCGAGGACATGCGCACCATGCAGATGGACTCGAACAGCGAGATCGCCAAGAAGCTCAATCCGATGCTGCTCAAGCTCGACATCGAGGACCCCGACGTCCGCGACGGCCAGAAGCTCCTCGAGGGCTGGGACGGTACGCAGGACGCGGACTCGGCGGCCGCCGCGTACTTCAACGCGGTGTGGCGCAACGTCCTCAAGCTCGCCTTCGGCAACAAGCTGCCCAAGGAGCTGCGCGTCAAGGGCTCCTGCATCAGCGTCGAGCCCGCCGACAAGACGGGCCCGGTCGACGACCCCGACGAGCGCGTACGCGAGTGCGGCGAGCGGGATCCGGACGCGGCGCAGCCGGACGGCGGCGACCGCTGGTTCGAGGTGTTCCGCAAGCTCTCCGAGGACGAGAACAGCGAGTGGTGGCACACGCCCGGCACCCGCACCGACGAGGAGACCAAGACCCTCGACCAGCTGCTCGCGCGGGCCATGGAGGACGCGCGCTGGGAGCTGACCGCCAAGCTCGGCAAGGACATGGACACCTGGAGCTGGGGCCGGCTCCACACCCTGGAGCTGAAGAACCAGACCATCGGCACCGAGGGCCCGGGCTTCATGCAGTGGCTGCTCAACCGCGGCCCGTACAAGCTCGGCGGCGGTGAGGCCGCGGTCGACGCGACCGGCTGGAACGCGGCCGGCGGCTACCAGGTGATCTGGGTGCCGTCGATGCGGATGGTGGTCAACCTCCAGGACTTCGACAAGTCCAAGTGGATCAACCTGACCGGTGCGTCGGGGCACGCGTACAGCCCCAACTACACCGACCAGACCGAGAAGTGGGTCAAGGGCGAGCTCTACGACTGGTCGTACGGGGCGAAGGCCGTCGAGGACGCGACCGAGAACCATCTGGTGCTCAAGCCGTAAAAGTGCGCACTCCCGAGGGGGTCACCACCGCGTGAACGGGGTGGTCGTGCGGTTCCGCCGGAACCTGCGCGACCACCTCGTTCTCGTAGAGCAGCACGATCAGATCCGGGTGGGCGCGCGCCCGCTCGAGCCTTGCGAGCACGCGGTCGTACGAGCCTCCCCCGCGTCCGAGCCGCATCCCGCGCGCATCGACCGCGAGCCCCGGCAGCAGGACGGTATCGGCCTCGGTGACGGCCTCGGGCCCGAGCCGGGCGCCCTCCGGTTCGAGCAGCCCGCGCGCGGCAGGGGACAGACGTCCGGGACCTTCGTACGCGGCCCAGTCGAGATCGTTGTCCGGCAGCAGTACGGGCAGCAACACCCGTACCCCACGGGCCCGTAGCGCATCGAGCAGCACCCGCGTCCCGGGCTCACGCCCGACCGAGACATACGCGGCGACCACCGCGCCCGCAGCGGTCAGCCGGGGCAGGGCGAGCGCCTGCTCGCCGAGTGCGGCCGCGGCCACCCGCACGTCATCCGGTGTCAATGCCCTCCTCATGCCGAGGAGTTCTCCGCGCAACCTTTCCTTGGCAGCTTTGCTCGCGGTGTCGCTGCTCACAGCTCGCTCACACAAATCAGGCCCAATCGCGCTCAATGAGAATGAATTAACTGGAGGCAAAGCTTCCGCCCATTCTCGCCAGATAAGGTGCGGGACATGACTGAGCGCCCCACGATCACCAAGGCTGTCATCCCGGCAGCCGGTCTCGGCACCCGCTTCCTGCCGGCGACCAAAGCGACCCCGAAGGAAATGCTCCCGGTGGTCGACAAGCCCGCCATCCAATACGTGGTGGAAGAGGCCGTAGCGGCCGGTCTGTCCGACGTCCTGATGGTCACGGGCCGCAACAAGCGCCCGCTCGAGGACCACTTCGACCGCAATTACGAGCTGGAATCCGCCCTGGAGAAGAAGGGCGACGCCGACCGTCTCGCGAAGGTCCAGGAGTCCAGCGACCTGGCCACCATGCACTATGTGCGCCAGGGCGACCCCAGGGGCCTCGGCCACGCGGTCCTGTGCGCGGCCCCGCACGTGGGCGACGAGCCCTTCGCGGTCCTCCTCGGCGACGACCTCATCGACGCCCGCGACCCGCTGCTTCGGCGCATGGTCGAGATCCAGGCCCGCGAAGGCGGCAGCGTCATCGCGCTGATGGAGGTCGACCCCGCGCAGATCCACCTGTACGGCTGCGCCGCGGTCAAGCCGACCGGCGACGAGGACGTCGTACAGATCACCGGCCTGATCGAGAAGCCCGACGCCTCCGAGGCGCCCAGCAACCTGGCGATCATCGGCCGCTATGTACTCGCCCCGGAGATCTTCGCCATACTGCGTCAGACCGAGCCCGGCCGCGGCGGCGAGATCCAGCTCACCGACGCACTGCAGAAGCTCGCGACGTCCGACGAGGGCGGCCCGGTGCACGGCGTGGTCTTCAAGGGCCGCCGCTATGACACCGGTGACCGCGGCGACTACCTTCGCGCCATCGTCCGGCTCGCGTGCGAACGTGAAGACCTGGGCCCGGAGTTCCGGACCTGGCTTCGCAGTTACGTCACCGAGGAGATGCAGCAGTCTTGAGCAGCAGCACCACGGATCAGGCCGCCCCCGTGTGGTCGGTGACCGAGCACCTCGAGGACATCCTGGCGACTGTCCAGCCGCTGGAGCCGATCGAGCTCCAGCTCCTGGACGCCCAGGGCTGTGTCCTCGTGGACGAGGTCACCGTGCCGCTCTCGCTGCCGCCCTTCGACAACAGCTCCATGGACGGCTATGCCGTCCGGGTCGCCGATGTCGAGGGCGCGAGCGAGGAGTTCCCTGCCGTCCTCGATGTCATCGGGGATGTCGCGGCGGGCAGTCCGGGCGATCTGACCGTGGGCGCGGGACAGGCCGCGCGCATCATGACCGGCGCACCGCTGCCGCCCGGCGCGGAAGCGGTGGTCCCGGTCGAGTGGACCGACGGCGGCCTCGGCGCGGGCCCGGTCGGCTCCATGACCCCGCACAGCGCGTCCCCCCAGGGCGCGAGCGGCGAGGTCCGGGTGCACCGGCCCGCCGGGGCCCGGGCGCATGTCCGCGCCCAGGGCAGCGACGTCCAGGCCGGCGAACAGGCGCTGGCCGCCGGCACCGTCCTCGGCCCGTCGCAGATCGCCCTGCTCGCCGCGATCGGCCGCGCCTCGGTACGGGTCCGTCCCCGGCCGCGCGTGGTCGTGATGTCCACCGGCAGCGAACTGACGCAGCCGGGCGAGGAGTTGGGCAAGGGCCAGATCTACGACTCCAACTCCTTCGCCCTGACCGCCGCCGCCCGTGACGCCGGCGCCATCGCGTACCGCGTGGGCGCGGTCGCGGACGACGCGGAGACCCTGCGCTCCACCATCGAGGACCAGTTGATCCGCGCGGATCTCCTGGTCACCACGGGCGGGGTCAGCGTCGGCGCGTACGACGTGGTGAAGGAAGCCCTCGAGCACCTCGGTGACGAGGACGAGCCGGGCAGCGGCATCGAGTTCCGCAAGCTCGCCATGCAGCCGGGCAAGCCCCAGGGCTTCGGCGCGATCGGCCCCGACCACACCCCGCTGCTCGCGCTGCCGGGCAATCCGGTGTCGTCGTATGTCTCCTTCGAGCTGTTCGTACGTCCCGCCATCCGCGCCCTCATGGGCCTGGACGAGGTGAACCGTCCGACCGTCCGCGCCGCACTGCGCTGCGACGAGCCGCTGTCGTCACCGAAGGGCAAGCGGCAGTACCTGCGCGGGTCCTACGACGCCGAGGCGGGGGCCGTCCGTCCGGTGGGCGGAGCCGGTTCGCATCTGATCGCCGCGCTCGCGCAGGCCGACGCGCTGATCGTCGTCCCCGAGGACACCACCGAAGTCACCCCCGGTACGGAGCTGGACGTCATTCCGCTGGGCTGACGCCAGGCTCCAGCAGACCGCGCAGCCTCTGGTAGAGGTACCGTGTCGCCCACACACGGCCCACATACGGCCCCCGCACAGGGCCCATGTCCCAGGGCCGTGACGGCCCGACCGGGAGCGCAGCAGCACATGAGCACGCAGGACCGACTGACCCATATCGACGAGGCGGGCGCCGCCCGCATGGTCGACGTGTCCGGGAAGGACGTGACCGAGCGCATCGCCCGCGCCTCGGGCCGCGTGCTCGTCTCGCCCCAGGTGATCTCGCTGTTGCGCGGCGAGGGCATGCCCAAGGGCGACGCCCTCGCGACCGCACGTATCGCGGGCATCATGGGCGCGAAGAAGTGCTCCGACCTGATCCCGCTGTGCCACCCGCTGGACATCGCCGGCGTGAAGCTCGACCTCTCGGTGGCCGACGACGCCGTGGAGATCACCGCCACGGTCAAGACCACCGGCCGCACGGGCGTCGAGATGGAAGCCATGACCGCGGTGTCCGTCGCCGCGCTGACCGTGGTCGACATGGTGAAGGCCGTCGACAAGGGCGCCGTCATCACCGAGGTACGGGTCGAGTCCAAGTCGGGCGGCAAGTCGGGCGACTGGAGCCGGTCATGACGTACCGCGCGCTCGTCGTCACCGCCTCCAACCGCGCCGCCGCCGGTGTGTACCCGGACAAGGGCGGCCCGATCCTCGCCGAAGGCCTGCGCGCCCTCGGCTTCGAGGTCGAAGGCCCCCAGGTCGTGCCGGACGGCGACCCGGTCGAGGCCGCGCTGCGGGCCGGCGTCGAGGCCGCGTACGACGTGATCGTCACGACCGGCGGCACGGGTATCTCGCCCACCGACGCGACCCCGGACGCCACCCGCCGCGTCATCGACTACGAGGTGCCCGGAATCCCCGAGGCGGTACGGGCGTTCAGCCGGGACAAGGTGCCGGCCGCCGCCCTGTCGAGGGGTCTGGCCGGCGTCGCGCACCGCACCCTGATCGTGAACCTGCCGGGCTCGACCGGGGGAGTGCGCGACGGCCTCGCCGTCCTCGAGTCGGTCCTGGTGCACGCGGTCGAGCAGCTGCACGGCGGTGACCACCCCAGGCCCGCCGACGGAGTTACGGGGAGCCCGAGCTGAACAGCCCTTCGTGGCCGGTGGAACTGGTGGACGGCGATATCGTCCTCCGGCCCATAAAGATGCGCGACCAGCGCCCCTGGCGCGAGGTCAACCGCCGCAACCGGGACTGGCTGCGCCCCTGGGAGGCCACCATCCC
>NZ_JAAKZW010000146.1 GCF_011044995.1 Streptomyces mesophilus
CCCCCGCCCCCGCGGCGCCGGACCCGCGCGCCTGGGCCCAGACGCCCGCGCCCGCGCCGGCCGCCGCAGCGCCGGCTGCCCCGGCCCCGGCGGCCCCGGGTACCGGCAAGATCAACCTGGACAAGGGCCGCGTCAGCCTCCAGAAGAATCAGACCGTCTCCCTGGTCAAGGGCGGCCGCCCGCTCCTGTCCCAGGTCAAGATGGGCCTCGGCTGGGAGCCCGCGTTCCGCGGCAAGGACATCGACCTGGACGCCTCCGTCATCGCGTACGGGCCGAACCGCAACCACATCGACAGCTGCTACTTCGGCAAGCTCGCGATTCTGGGCGGAGCGGTCAAGCACTCCGGCGACAACCTCACGGGTGAGGGCGGCGGCGACGACGAGGTCATCGTGGTCGACCTGGGCCGCCTTCCGCAGGAGGTCTCGGGTCTGGTCTTCACGGTCAACTCCTTCTCGGGCCAGAAGTTCACCGAGGTCGCCAAGGCGTACTGCCGCCTCGTCGACGCGGCCACGAACGAGGAGCTGGTGCGCTTCGACCTGACCGGCGCGGAGCCGCAGACGGGCGTCATGATGGCGAAGCTGATCCGCCAGTTCTCCGGCGAGTGGGAGATGACGGCGGTGGGCGACTTCGTCAAGTCCCGCACGGTACGCGGGATGGTGAAGCCGGCGGCTCAGGCGCTGTAGCCGTCACTCCTACCGGGGCGCCCGTTCTGCCGAGCTCGGCGGAGCGGGCGCTTTCCATTGCCGCCGCCTCTGCCCGTGGACCGCCGCGTCCGCCCATAGACTGAACTCCACCCATACGAGGAGGAACGTCGCATGGCGATCAAAGGCCTCTCCCCCTACCTCCGGTATGACGACGCGGACGCCGCGCTGGACTGGATGGAGCGCGTCCTCGGCTTCACCGACCCGATCCGCTGGCGGGACGACTCCGGGCGGACGACCGAGGCCGATATCCAGGCCGGACCGGTGAAGATCTCCCTCAGCGGCGGCGACATCGAACAGGACGGCAGGAACGCGCTCCTGATCGTGCACGTCGACGATGTCGACGCGTACTACGCACACGTCCGCGAAGCCACGACCACCGAAGTGACGCCTCCCCAGGATCAGCCGTACGGGCCGCGCACCTTCACGGTGGTCGATCCGTGGGGCTACCGGTGGAGCTTCTGGCAGGGCGAGGCCACACCGCCGAAGTGAGTCAGCCGGGCGGTCGGGCGATGCCGATGAAGCTGCGGTCCATGGTTCGCAGTTGTACGGTCCAGCCTCGCGCCGTGAGGTCGTCCTTCAGTGAACGGGCGTCGTGGAACACCTTGACGATGCGGTACTCGCCGCCGTCGTCGAGCCGGCGCAACACCGTGGGGACGGGCCCGTCGGTGACGCCTTCCTCGGTCGTGGCGGCGGCGGGACCGTCGTCGATGAAGACCGCGTGGCCGCCCGGTTCGAGCATCGCGGCCACGGTCTCCCAGAACGCGGCCAGCCGTGCGGGCGGCACATGGGAGAGCCAGAAGGCGAAGAAGACGGTGTCGTAGCGCCGGGACGGGCGCCACTCGAACAGGTCGGCCCGCACGAACCGTACGTGGGGCGGGGCGGCGCGCGTCCGGGCGACGGCAAGCACGTCGGCGGCCGCGTCGACGGCCGTCACCGACCGCGCCCGTGCGGCGAGCAGCGGTGTCCACTGGCCCGTTCCACAGGCCAGCTCCAGCACATCGCCCCGGACCGGCAGCTCGTCGACCACCGTCAGCAGGCGCCGTAACTCGTCCAAGTCCTCGTAGGGCCGGTCGTATTCGGCCGCGGCCGCGCGGTAGTAGGCCCGCTGTTCGGCGAGGAGGGTTTCGTCGTCATGGCTCTTGGCGGAGTCGTCATGGCTCATGAGAAAAGGGACGGCCCCGGCCGGGAGCCGGTTCTGCGCTGCGGCCGCACCGGCCGCACGGCCGCCGAACGCCGGTGCCGGCAGGGTATTTAGGGTGGGCAGCGACAAGATCACCATCACCGGTCTGCCCGAGGAGCCGTCATGCCGCTGCGGATGCGACTGGGCGCGATCACGCTCGACTGCCCGGACCCGCTCGCTCTGGCCGCGTTCTACGAACAGGTCACAGGTCTCGAACCTCATCCGAAGTCGAACGCCGACTTCGCCGGCCTCAACCGCGAGGACGGACTCCTCCTCGGCTTCCAACGGGTCGACGACCACCGCAGGCCGACCTGGCCCGACCCGGAGGTACCGCAGCAACTGCACATCTGCTTCAACGTCGAGGACGACCTGGCCGAGGTCGAGGCACGGCTCCTGGAGCTGGGCGCGGGCAAGCCGGCCCATCAGCCGCATGACGGCGACCGGGCAAGGGTGTTCACCGATCCGGCGGGGCATCCGTTCTGCGTCGTGCGGCGCTGACCGCGGTCCGCGACCGTCAGCGCAGGGCGGCCTCGCCGGAACGGACGGTGTGCAGGGCCCGTTCGACGGTCTCCTGGTTCTCGCCCACCGGCGCCACGTAATCGAGGACGGCGCGCGCGGCCTCCTCGCCGAGGGTGCGGGTGATCACCCAGGTGGCGAGGTACTGCGAGGCCAGACAGCCGCCGGCCGTGGCGATGTTGCCCTCGGCGTGGAACGGGGCGTCGAGGACGGTGACTCCGCACGCCTCGACGAAGGGCCGGCTGGTGCGGTCCGTGCTGGCCGGCATGGTCCCCAGGAGTCCGAGGCGCGCGAGCACCAGGGCGCCGGAGCACTGGGAGCCGATCAACTGGCGTGTGGGGTCGAGGGTGAGCCGGGACACCAGCTGATCGTCGGCGACCACGTCGCGGGTCTTCACCCCGCTGCCGATCAGTACGACATCGGCCTCGGCCATGAACTCCAGCGGCCGCTGCCCGGTCACTTCGACCCCGTTCATCGACGTGACCTGAGGCGTCGGCGTCGTGATGAAGGCTTCGAGACCGTCCTTGCGGCACCGGTTGATCAGCGCGGACGCGATGAAGCTGTCGAGCTCGTTGAACCCGTCGAAGGTGACTACGGCTACCTGCATGTACGGCTCCCTGGGATACGGCGGTACGGCGGGTACGGCGACGGTCAGTCGGACATCGCGGCGCGGTCGGACTCGCTGCGCAGCACGCAGAACTCGTTGCCCTCCGGGTCGGCGAGGACGGCCCAGCCCGAGCCGTCCGGTTGCCGGTGGTCGCCGACCCAGGTGGCGCCGAGCTTCAGGAGGCGGTCGATCTCCGGCTCGCGCGAGGAACTCGGGCGCAGGCACAGGTGGATGCGGTTCTTGACCGTCTTCGGCTCCGGCACCTGGTTGAAGTAGAGCACCGGGCCCTCGGGCAGCAGCACCTGCGTCTCGTGGTCGCCGGGCCCGGTCTCCGGACCCACCGGATGCCCGGTCACCTCGCTCCAGAACCGGGCCAACGCATAGGCGTCGGCACAGTCGATTGCCACGTTCTGCACCACGGAGATCATGCCCGCCAGTCTGACCGAGCACGGACGGGATGACCAACGTGCCGGGACAGCACACCTGGCGCCGGCCGGAACCCGCTACCCTGTCGCGCACCTGACGCCCGTGGGGGGCGGGGACGTTGCCTTGGGGGAAGCGTGAAGTTGCGGCATGCGCGTGCGGTGGCCGTGTTCGCCTTGGTCGTCGTGGCGCTGACCGGCGCCCGGCGCGGCGGTGACGGCGGATGCGACGACGATCACGACAGCTCCGGGTCGAGCGGCGGCTCCGGCGGGGGCGTCGACGTGGTCGAGACGACGATTCCGCCGCTGCCGACGGACACGGCCGGAGTGCCGACGTACGAAGCCCCGACCACGGCGCCCCCTGCCCGCAAGGGGAAGGTCACGCCCGTCAAGGGCGAGGTGCGGATCGTCGACTGTGTCGTGGAGAAGCCGGTGGACTCGACGGGCATCATCACGTTCAAGTACGAGGTCACCAACGGGAATTCGGATATGGCCGCCAACTACGTCGGCCGGCTGATGTCCGTCGACCCCGACGGGACGCTGCGCGCCAACGGCCAGGTGGTCCAGTACCAGATCGAGCCCGGCGGCTCCTGGCAGGGCGAGAGCAAGGGGTCCTACGGCATCGGCCCCGGCGTGAAGGCGCCGTCCGCCAAGTCCTGCAAGGTCGGCGAAGTGACCAAGACCAACGTTCCCGCCACGGGCTGAGCTCCGCCACGGTCCCGGCCGACAGGCTTCAGCCCCGGTTGCGCGGATGGTTGCGGGCGACACGTTCGTTGCCGAACTTGTACGCACCCGTCCAGCGGGCCATCACCAACTGCTCGTCGCCGGAGGCCACTTCGGCCAGGAACTTCTGCGCGCGCGACCCGCGCAGCGTCGAGGCGGCGCGACCGTGGTGCGTGATCGTGACGGTCGCGTCGCCGTGCTGCTCGTACCGGAATCCGTGGGGCCTTGGCATGCCCGGAGCCTAGAGGGCGCCTCGCGGGCGCGTACACCGGATTTCGGCGCCCTCGCGGCAGGCGGGGCCAGGGCCCGTCTTGTGGATCAGGCCCTAGTACGGCCAGATCGGCGGGTTCGTGCAGAAGTGACCGCCCAGGTGCGCGTGGTCCGGGTTGTCGTCCGACAGTTCGCCCTGCTCGGCGATCAGCTTCTCGGCGTACTGCTCCGAGTCGTCCTGCGGGTCGTAGCCGAGCGCGCGGGCGCTCGAAAGGTCCCACCACAGCCGGGTGTTGGCGGACGAACCGTAGACCACGGTGTGCCCCACGTCAGGCGCGGTGAGCGCGGCGTGGAAGAGGCGTGCGCCGTCGCCGGGCGACATCCAGACCGACAGCATCCGCAGCGAGGTGGGTTCCATGAAGCACGAGCCGATCCGCACGGACACCGTCTCCATGCCGTGCTTGTCCCAGTAGAACTGGGCGAGATCCTCGCCGAACGACTTGGACAGGCCGTAGAAAGTGTCGGGCCGGCGCGGGGTGTCGATGGGGATCAGCGGGTCGTCGCCCCTGGGCCGGGGTGTGAAGCCGACGGCGTGGTTCGACGAGGCGAACACGATCCGCCGCACGCCCTCTTCGCGGGCCGCTTCGTACAGGTTGTAGGTGCCCTCGATGTTGGCCTTGAGGATCTTGTCGAAAGTGGACTCGAGTGAGATACCCGCGAGATGGATGATCGCGTCGACCCCGCGCACCGCCTCGCGCAGCGCCTCCTTGTCGGAGAGGTCGGCCTTGATCGCGGCCGGCTCGCCCTCGGCGCTCTCGATCGCGACCATGTCGAGTAGCCGCAGTTCATGGCCGTACGCGGGCAGCAGCCCCCGCATCAGGGTGCCGAGACCGCCGGCGGCGCCGGTGAGCAGAACGGTGCGGGGAGCGGGCATGGGGTGGTCTCCTCGGGTGCCTGGGTCGGGTCCGGTGCCTGGGCGGCGTTCGGACACGAACGTATACGCGCGGGGACGCAGAGGCACCGGCACGTACCCGATGAACGCATGCCTGTACGCCATTCACATCCGTGGACACGCTATGGATCTTTCGGTGGGTGCGTCAAGAGGTCGCGACCGGCCGTCAAGGCGGCGCCGTTGACGGCGAATTCGCTGATGATGAGGCTGACCTGGACGCTTGACCGGCGGTGTTGGGGCGCTTTAGCGTGAGCGTGTTCAGAAATATAGACGCGGATCAGAAACGTGCACGATGTCGCAGCACGACAGCTGCGGTGCACCCGGTCCGCCGCGCCCAGGGAGAGAGCCCGTGACGTCAGCCCCGCTCGCCGCTCGACTCAGCATCCCCAGCGGACCGTTGTTCTTTCCCGTGACCGCCTTCGGTCCGGACGGCGGTCTCGATCTCGACGCCTTCCGCGCGCATGTGCGCGCGGGCGTCGAGGCCGGTGGTGCGGCGGTGTTCGCCGTCTGCGGTACGGGTGAGTTCCACGCGGTCACGCCCGAGGAGTTCCGTGCCTGTGTGGCCGCGGCGGTCGAGGCGGCCGAGGGGCGGGTGCCGGTGATCGCGGGCGCGGGGTACGGAACGGCGCTCGCCATCGCGTACGCGAAGCTCGCCGAGGAGGCCGGCGCGGACGGGCTGCTCGCGCTGCCGCCTTATCTCGTCAAGGCCGAGCAGGAGGGGCTCGTACGCCACTATCGCGCGCTCGCCGACGCCACCTCGCTCGAAGTGATCGTCTATCAGCGGGACAACGCCGTCTTCACGCCCGAGGCCGTGGTCGAGCTGGCCGCGCACCCGAAGATCATCGGGTTCAAGGACGGCCTCGGCGACATGGACCTGATGCAGCGGATCGTCAGCACGGTCCGCGGCGCGGGGACCGCCGGCAGCGCGGACTTCCTCTACTTCAACGGACTGCCGACCGCCGAGCTCACCGGCCTCGCGTACCGCGGGATCGGGGTCTCGCTGTACTCGTCGGCGGTGTTCTGCTTCGCGCCCGACATCGCCCAGGCCTTCCATCGCGCGCTCAACACGGGCGACGACGAGACGGCCACCCGTCTGATCGACGGCTTCTACCGGCCGTTCGTCGAACTCCGCAACCAGGGCCGCGGGTTCGCGGTCGCCCTGGTGAAGGCCGGCGTACGGCTGCGCGGGTTCGAGGTCGGCCAGGTGCGCACCCCGCTGCACGAGCCGAGCGACCAGCAGGTCAAGGAGCTGGCCGAGCTGATCGAGCGGGGCCGTGCGCTGCTCGCCGAGGGGGCGGGCGCGTGACGACCTCGACCCACGGCAGCGGGAGCACCTCGACCCACGGCCCTAGGAACACCTCGGCCGACGCCCTGAAAACCTCCGCCTTCGTCTATCCCTGGGACGTCAACGGCGACCCCGGCGCCGCCCGCCGTATCGCCTCACTCGGCGTCGACCAGGTCACCCTCGCCTCCGCGTACCACTCCACCCGCGCGCTGACCCCGCGCCACCCGTCCCACCGCATCGTCACGGCCGAGCACGCCGCGGTCCTGTACCCGCCGGGGGAGCGCTGGCAGGGGCGGACGCTGCGGCCGTACGCGGCCGGGGCCTGGGCTCCCGGTGACGCGTTCGGCGCGGCGGCCACGGCCCTCGATGAGGCGGGCCTCGAGGTCCACACCTGGGTGGTGCTCGCGCACAACTCCCGTATGGGCGCCGAGCATCCGGACACCTCGGTCGTCAACGCCTATGGCGACCGCTACCCGTGGGCGCCGTGCATCGCACAGCCCGCCACCCGCGAGTACCTCGTCGACCTGGCGGCCGAGGCGGCCGTACGGCCGGGTGCGCGCGGCACCGAGCTGGAGTCCTGCGGCTGGTACGGCCTGGCGCATCTGCACGCGCACGACAAGACAGGCGGGGTCGGGCTCGGTGACGCCGCCCAGTACCTGATGTCGCTCTGCTTCTGCGGCTCCTGCCGCGAGGGCTATACGGGGGCGGGTCTCGACCCCGACGCCCTCGCGTCGGCGGTCCGGCAGGCGCTCGAACCCGTCTGGCGCGGGGAAGCGGCGCCGGACGTGCCCATGGACAAGCTCCTGGACGCCGAACTGCTCTCCGCGAACCTGGAGTTCAGGTCCTCCGTGTCCCGGGCGCTCCAGGAGGAGGCCGTCGCGGCCGTCCGCGCCGCGGCCCCCGCGGACTTCCAGGTGCTGCTCCACGCCGACCCGGTCACGCACCACTGCGGCGCCAACGCGGGCGTGGACCCGGCGCACATCCTGGGTGTGGCCGACGGGGTGGTCGTGCCGTGCACGGGCGGCGCGGATCTCGTCGCACCGTTCGCGGCCGAGGGCGTTGAGGGTGCGGTGCTCGCCGCGAACCTCACCGTGGTGAGCGGGATGGGCGGGGCTCCCGCCCGGCTGCGCGAGGACGCGGCACGGGCCGCGGAGCTCGGGGCCACCGAACTGCGGCTGTATCACGCGGGGTTGGCCTCCGACGCCGACCTGGAGCTGGTGCGGGCCGCGCTGGGCTGAGCGGCCGGGGCGGGCGGCGCCCGGCTGCTCCGGTGGGGCCGAGGCGCTCATGCCTGCCTGCCGGCCCCGCGCCGCTCAGTCCGTCGCCTCCGTGAGCGCCGCGAGGGTTTCCAGGACGTGCTGCTCCACCGGGCGCAGTTCCCGGGGCCGGGCGAGGTCCAGTGCCCGCTCCGCATGGTGCCTCGCCTCGGCCGGGGCGCCGGACGCGAGGTGGGTGCGGGCGAGTTGGGCGTGTGCCTCGGCCTCCTGGTGGCGCAGGCCGACGCGGCTGGTGAGTTCCAGGGCTTCCTGGAGGCAGGCGAGAGCGACCGCCGAGTCGCCGTCCAGTGTGCGGACCGAACCCAGGGTGATCAGTGCGTCGGCCAGGAGGGCGGGTTCACCGTGATCGATGGCCGCGCGCAGGGAGTGCTCGGCGTGCGTGCGGGCCTGGTCGAGCCGGCCGCTGTCACGGTGGATCCGCGCGAGGATCTCGTGGGCCGCGGGCCCGCTGGTGCCGTGCGGGTGCCTTTCGCTCAGGCGCAGGGCCTCGGTGGCGTCGGCCAGTGCCTCGGCGTAGCGGCCGAGACCGTGGCGTGCCACGGCGCGGTTGATCAACGGGCCCATGGTGCCGGTCGGCCGGTCGACCGCCCGCAGCCGGTCGACCGCCTCCGTCGTATGGCGCTCGGCCTGCTCGAACTCGCCCAGGTACGCGTGGGTCAGACCCATGGTGTTCAGCCCTCGGGCGAGAAGCACCGGCCGGTCGAGGTCGCGTAGCAGCGCGTGCCCCTTCTGCTGGTGGTCGAGAGCCGGGCGCATGTCGCCGCGCAGGGCGTGGTGCACCGCCAGGTTGCTGAGCAGCGAGACCTCTCCCAGGGTGAACCCGGTGGTGCGGTAGCCCTGTTGGGCTCGGTGCAGGGCTGTCAGGGCGCCGGAATTGTCGCCGGTGTGCTGGCGCAGCAGTCCGACGCTGTTCCAGATCAGGGCCTGCGCCAGCTCCTGGCCCTCCTCCTCGGCGGCCCGCAGCGCCGCCGTCGTGGTGGCCGTCCAGTCGGCGATGTGCCGCCGTCCGTAGAAGTACAGGCGCAGCTGGTCGGTCAACTGCCAGGCGAGCTCGCGGGGGCCGGTACCGGCGGCGCGGACGACGAGGGCGGTGAGGTTGGTGCGCTCGGCGTCCAGCCAGGCGAGGGCCTGCTCCCGGCCGTCGAACGGTGTGGACCGGGTGCGGGGGCGCGGGAGTTGGACGCTGCCCGAGTAGTCGAACGCGGTGGCCGCGTCCGTGGTGGCGAGATACCAGTCGCCGAGCCGCTGCCAGGCGGCGGCCCGCCCGGGGTCGGCCGCCGCGTGCTCGGCGGCGTACAGCCGCAGCAGATCGTGGAAACGGAACCGGTCGAGCGCGGTGTGCTGGAGCAGTCCGGCCGTGGTGAGCCGGTCGAGGAGGTGGTCGGCCGTGTCGACGGGCGAGCCGAGCAGCGCCGCGGCGGCCCCGGCCGTGAAGTCCGGTCCGGGATGCAGTCCGAGCAGGGCGAACAGCCGGGCGGTGTCCGGCTCCAGAGCCGCGTACGAGTGGTCGAAGGCCTGCCGGACGGCGGCCTGCCGGTCCCCGGTGACGGCGAGCTTGGCGAGCCGCTCCCCGGCGGCAAGTTCCGCCGCGTACGCCGCGAGCGGCCGGCCGGGACGCGCGGCGAGGTTGGCCGCGACGATCCGAAGGGCCAGGGGCACGCGGGCGCACAGCTCGGCCAGGTGCCCGGCGGCCTCCGGCTCCGCCGCCACCCGCTGCGCGCCGAGCGAGTTGGCCAGCAGATCGCGTGCTTCGGCGGGGGAGAGGACATCGAGGGGCACGGTGCGGGCGGCGTGGCTCACCGCCAGTCCGCGCAGATCGGACCTGCTGGTGATCAGCACCGAGGCGCCGGACGTCCCGGGCAGCAGCGGCCGTACCTGGTCGGCGTCGGCGGCGTCGTCCAGGAGGAGCAGCACCCTGCGGTCGGCCAGCCGGCTGCGGAAGGCCGCCGCGCGGCCCTCCAGTTGCTCGGGTATCGAGCCCGGTTCCTGTCCGGAGGCCAGCAGCAGCGCGGACAGCGCCTCGGCCGGATCCCGGGGGCGGCCGCCGTTGCCGGAGAGGTGCACGTACCACTGGCCGTCAGGGAAGCTGTCCCGCAGCCGATGCCCGAGATGCGTGGCGAGCGCGCTCTTGCCGATGCCCGGCGAGCCCGACACGACGACGGGGGCGGCCTGGGGCGCCGTGAGCTCCTTCTCGAGGCGCCTGATCGCGTCCTCCCGTCCCGCGAACCCCGCGATGTCCAGGGGGAGTTGGCGCAGCACCCGCCATGGTTCCTCGGCCGGGGCCGTCGAGGTGGGCGTCGCGGCCGACTGCGGGCTCGTGCCGGCGCCGCCGCTGAGGATCGACTGGTGCAGACGCTGCAGCTCGGAGCCGGGATCGATGCCGATTTCCGCGGCGAGCAGAGCGCGTACGTGCCGGTAGTGGGCCAGCGCGTCGGCCTGCCTTCCACAGCGGTACAGGGCGAGCATGAACTGGGCGGCGAGCCGCTCGTCCAGCGGACGGCTCGTGCACTGCTCGGCCAACTCGGCTGTCAGCGCGGCATGTTCACCGAGGTGCAGTCGCAGATCGGTGCAGTCGAGCCGCGCGGCCCACAGCTCCTTGACGAGCAGATCGCGGGCCTCGTTGAACCACGGGGTGTCCACGCCCGCGAACGGTTCGCCCCGCCACAGCTCCAGCGCCTCCCGGAACAGGGCCGCCGCCCGCGTGGCGTCGTCGGTCCGCCTGGCCCGTCGGACCAGTCCGTGGAAGCGGTGCAGATCGATCGCCGCCGCGTCCACGCCGAGCGCATAACCGCCCGGCCCGCGGTCGATCACCCCGGGGAGCAGCCTGCGCAGCCGGGACACATAGCTGTACAGGGTGTCCGTGGCCCGCCGCGGCGGGGCTTCTCCCCACACCCGGTCCACCAACTGCTCGACGGCCACCGGCCGGCCGGCGTCCGCGAGCAGCGCCGCGAGCACGCTGCGCTGCCGGGCCGACCCGAGATCGACCGCGCCGGTGTCCGGCCCAGCCCCGATATCCCCCAGCACCCGGAACTCCACGCCCACCCCCGCCTGAACGGCCGCGCATCAGCCGTACGGGGAATTCTAGGTTTCAACGCCCCGTTTTCGTCGTGTACTTGTCACCAGTCCGCTTGTCGCCAATCGCGGTACGGCCGCCAGGCCGGCGACCCCCAGCACCACCAGGAGCACCCGGTGGTCCACCACGGCGACCAGGCCCGCACCGAGACCCAGCGCCACCGCGTTCGGCGCGAACACCAGAGTGTTGGCCGTCGCCGCGACCCTCCCGACCAAATGGTCAGGGGTCTCCCGCTGCACCGCCGTGAGCACCGCGATCAGGACGCACGGCAGCCCGACGCCGATCCCCGCGCTCGCCGCCAGCGCCACCGCGTCGTACGGGAGCGCCCGCAGGGCCACCGCCACCGCGAACAGCGCGAGCCCGGCGCCCGCGAACACCCGCTCCCCGCAACGCCGCAGCAGCGGACCCGACAGCAGGCCGACCGCCACCGACCCGAGGCCCTGCACGGCGTAGAGCACGCCCACGAAGGCGGGGGAGCGGCCGAGGCCCTCGTCGACGACGGCGAAGATCAGCGCTCCGTTGACGCCCGCGAGGAACATCGTGAAGCCGCCGGCCAGGGCGAGCGTGCGCAGCGCGGGATGGCGGCGCAGATACCGTGCGCCCTCGACGGTGTGCGTCCGCCAACTGCCGCGTTCCGGAGCGGCTTTGGGCTGCTCCCGCACCCGTAGCAGCGCATAGAGCCCCGCCGCCGCGAGAAAGGTGAGCGCGTCGAGCAGGGCGACCCGCGCACCCCCGTACGCGGCGAACAGGCCGGCGCCCGCGAGCGGGGCGAGCAGCTTCATGCCCTCGTTCGCCGTCATCCGCAGCCCGTTGAAGTCGCCGAGCAGCTTCTTGTCGACGGCCGAGGCGATCAGTGCGGCCTCCGCCGCGTCGTGCACGACACCCGCCGCGCCGTACACGAAGAGCACCGCGAACAGGATCCAGACACGGTCCGCCGAATCCACCGCGAGCAGGGCGCACAGCAGCACGGCCAGGCCCACGTTCGTCCAGATCAGCAGCGGTCTGCGGCGGGTGCGGTCGGCGAGTGTGCCGAGCAGCGGGCCGGCGAGCACCGGCAGCCACAGCGCGAAGGTCGCGAGTGCGGCCAGGCTGCTCGATCCGGTGAGCGACTTGACCCAGACGCCCGAGACCAGCCACATCGCGGACGTGCCGAATCCGGAGACCACCACGCCGCCGAGATAGAGCCTCGCGTTGCGGTGGCGGAGCACCTGCCAAGTCGTCCATGCCATACGGGGCAGGCTCGCGCTAAGGCCGGGCGGGCGGCATCGGGCAGATGCCCTACTTCCGGGCCGCCCGGATCCTTGGAGCGAACGCCGATGACTTTCGGGCGCCGACGCGGTCTGCACTGTGAAGCGGGGCTGCGCCACGCGTCCCGGCAACCGGAGGAACCCTGATGACAGCCATCGACTTCACGGAGCAGACACGACTGGTCGGCCATCTGGCGGACCGCGTCACCGACGATCAGCTGGACGCCCCCACACCGTGTCCGGGCCTGGCGGTACGCACCCTCCTCGGCCACATCGTCGGCCTCGCCGCGGCCTTCCGCGATGCGGCACGCAAGGACCTCGGGCCCGCCGCGGACAGTGCGCCCGACGTGGAGGCCTCGGACATCGGCCCCGGCTGGCGCGCCGATCTCGCCAAGAACCTGGCGGAACTGGCCGAGTCCTGGCGCGATCCCGCCGCCTGGGAGGGCTTCACCAAGGCGGGCGGCGTCGACCTGCCCGCCCCTGTCGCGGCCCAGGTCGCGATGAACGAGCTGGTGCTGCACGGCTGGGACCTGGCACGCGCCACGGGCCAGTCCTACCGTCCCGACGCGGCATCGCTGAAGGTCTCGTACGACATGGTGGCGGCCACCCCGGACGGCCCCGAACGCGAAGGCCTCTTCGGCCCCACCGTCCCCGTACCCGACTCCGCCCCGCTGCTCGACCGCGTGCTCGGCCTGAGCGGCCGCGATCCCGACTGGGCGCCCCTTCCCTGAGCGGTGGCGATCGCGGCCGGCTGCCCTCTTCCGGGCCGCCCCGGGGCGCCCCGGGCCGGGCTAGCCTCGCCCCATGACCTTCACCCTCACCCCTCTGGGCACCGCCGCCCCGCACCCGCAGCCCGGCCGTCCCTGCTCCGGGTACCTCGTCGAGGCGGGCGCTGCCAAGGTGTGGGTGGATGCCGGGCCCGGCACGTTCGCAGAGCTCCAACGGCACGTACACCCCGGGGAGTTGACGGCGATCTGGATCAGCCATCTGCACTCCGACCACTGGACCGACCTGATCGCCGCCGAAGCGGGCATCGCGGACGGGGGCCTGAAGGTCGAGCGCCCGATCCCTGTCCACGTCCCGGCCGCGGCGCCCCACCGCCTGGCCGGTTTCTACGGGATGCCGGACCCGCTCGACGGCGTCTTCGCCTTCCACTCGATCGAGGACGGCGCGGACATCGACCTCGGTGGCCCGGTCCTCACCAGCAGCGCCGTGGCCCACGGCATCGAGGCGTACGGCGCCCGCATCACGTACGAGGGCGCCGTCCTCGCGTATACGGGAGACAGCGGCCCCTGCCCGCAGCTGACCGAACTCGCCTGGGACGCCGATGTGTTGCTCGCCGAGGCCTACGTGGACCGGCACGAGGGCGAACCGGTGCACCTGACCCCCGAGGACGCGGGTGCCCTCGCGCGTGAGGCCGCGGTCCGGACGCTGCTCATCACGCATGTCGGCCCCGGTCTCACACCCGACGAGGCGACCGCACGAGCCGCCCGGGTCTTCGGCGGCCACACACTGCGGGCCCGCGAGACGGTCGCGTACGAGATCGCCAAGAGGCAGGCCGAACCGACCAGTTGACTGCCAATCCGTAACACGGTGAAAACCTGAACCGGCCGCCACAGGGGAACAATCCAGCCAACACCCGCACCCTGACCCCTCAGGAGCACCCCCGTGGCGCACACAGCCGATCCGGCCGGCAAGACCGACGACATACCGGAGCCGCCGGCGAGTCCCCTGGACCGCTTCTTCCGTATCACCGCCCGCGGTTCGACCTTCGGCCGTGAGATACGCGGCGGCTTCGCCACGTTCTTCACGATGGCCTACATCCTCGTCCTGAACCCGATCATCCTCGGCACCACCGAGGACAAGTACGGCAACACCCTCGACGGCCCCGAACTCGTCACCGCCACCGCCCTGGTGGCCGCGGTCATGACGATCATCATGGGCGTCGGCGGCAATCTGCCGCTCGCCCTCGCCGCCGGACTCGGCCTCAACGCCGTCGTCGCCTTCCAGCTCGCACCCCAGATGAGCTGGCCGGACGCGATGGGCCTCGTCTTCGTCGAAGGCGTGCTGATCTGCGTGCTCGTCGTGACCGGTCTGCGCGAGGCCGTGATGCACGCCATCCCGCCCGCGCTCAAGCACGCGATCAGCGTCGGGATCGGCCTGTTCATCGCGTTCATCGGCTTCATCGACGCCGGCTTCGCCACCCGTATCCCCGGCGACACCGGCTCCGTGCCCGTGCAGCTCGGCGCCGCGGGACGGCTCGCGGGCTGGCCCATCCTCGTCTTCTGCATCGGGGTGCTGCTCACCGTGGCGCTGCTCGCGCGCAAGGTGCGCGGGGCGATCCTCATCAGCATCGTGGTCACCACAATGATCGCCGTGATCGTCAACGAGATCGCCGACCTCGCGCCCACCGCCTGGGGACTCACCGCCCCGAGCGTCCCGGACGATCTCGTCGCCACACCGGACTTCGGGCTGCTCGGCGCGTTCAGTCCGTTCGGCGCCTTCTCCGAGGTCGGCGCGGTCACCCTGGTGCTGCTGATCTTCACGCTCATCCTGAGCGACTTCTTCGACACCATGGGCACGGTCGTCGGCATCTCCAGCGAGGCCGGGCTGCTCGACGAGCAGGGCAAGGTGCCGAACCTCGGCCGCGTCCTGCTCATCGACGGTGCGGCGGCGGTGGCCGGCGGAGCCGCCTCGGCCTCCTCCAACACCTCGTACATCGAATCGGCGGCCGGTGTCGGCGAAGGGGCACGGACCGGCTTCGCGAACCTCGTCACCGGCGGTCTGTTCGCCCTCGCCCTCTTCTTCGCGCCGCTCGCCCTGATGGTGCCCGCCCAGGCCGCCGCGCCCGCCCTGGTCGCGGTCGGCTTCCTGCTCATGGCGCAGGTGCGGCATATCGACTGGGAGCGCTGGGACCTGGCGATCCCGGCCTTCCTCACCATCGTGGTGATGCCGTTCACCTACTCGATCACCAACGGCATCGGCGCCGGCTTCATCGCGTACGTGGTGATCAAGGCCGTCCTCGGCAAGGCGCGCGAGGTGCACTGGCTGCTTTGGGGAGCGGCCGCGCTGTTCCTGGTCTACTTCGGGATCGATCCGATCGAGCAGCTGGTCAACGGGGAGTGACGCGTGTGGGGGGTACGGGAAGATCCCGTACCCCCACCTGCGGTCAGCTCTTGAGTGCCGCCTGCATCATCGCCTTCGCGACCGGTGCCGCGAGCCCCGTGCCGCTGATCTGGTCGCGTGCGGTGCTGGAGTCCTCGATGATCACCGCGACCGCCACCTCCTTGCCGTCGCCGCCCTTCGCGTACGACGTGAACCAGGCGTACGGCGTGCCCTTGTTGTTCTCGCCGTGCTGGGCGGTACCCGTCTTGCCGCCCACGGTCGCGCCGGGGATCTTCGCGTTGGCGCCGACCTGATCGGCGACCGTGCCCATGGCCGACTGCAGCTGCTCGGCCACCGACTCGCTGAGGATGCGCGAGCTGCCCGCGTCGTCGAAGTTCTGCAGGACAGAGCCGTCCGAGTCCGTGACCTGCGACACCATGTGCGGGTCGACCAGCGTGCCGCCGTTGGCGATCGCGGCAGAGACCATCGCCATCTGCAGCGGGGTCGCCGTCACGTCGAACTGGCCGATGCCGGACAGAGCGGTCTGGGCCTTGTCCATGCCGGTCGGATACAGGCTCTCCGAGGCACGGACGGGAACGTCCTGCTTCTCGTTGTTGAAGCCGAACTTCTCGGCCATCGCCTTGACCTTGTCCTGGCCGAGGTCGGCGGCCATCTTGCCGAAGACGTTGTTGCACGAGTACTGCAGCGCGGTGCGGATCGTGGCGTTGCTGCACGGCGCCGAGGGGTTCTCGTTGGGCAGCGGGTGGGTGGTGCCGGGCAGCGTGTACGGGTCGGGGCTGTCCGTCTTCACGTCCACCGACGGATACAGACCGTCCTCGAGCGCCGCCGCCGCGACGACCAGCTTGAACGTCGAGCCGGGCGGCAGCGGCTGCCGGATCGCCCGGTTCACCAGCGGCTTGTCCTCGTCCTTGGTGAGCTTCTCCCAGGCGTCTCCGTCCGTGGACCCGGCGATCTTCGACGGGTCGTACGAAGGCGTCGAGACCATCCCGAGGATCTTGCCGGTCTTCGGGTCGATCGCGACGGCCGCGCCCTTGTTGTCGCCGAGCGCCTTGTACGCGGCCTTCTGCACGGCCGGATCGATGGTCGTGACGACGTCGCCCGGGTCGGCCCGCTTGTTGGTGACGGTGTCGAGCGGGTTCTTCAGACGCGTGTCGGTGCCGTCGAGGACGTCCTGGTAGATGCCCTCGAGCTGGGTCGCCCCGTACACCTGGGAGCTGTAGCCGGTCACGGCCGCGTACAGCGAGCCGTCCTTGTACGTGCGCTTGTACGCCAGGTCACTGCCCTTCGTGCGTTCCGAGCCGGTGATGTCCTCGCCGCCCACGATGATGCCGCCCAGCGGATACGCGTACTTGTCGATGGTGCCGCGCCGGTTGTGCTTGTTGTCCGCGAGGGCCTGGCCGTCGTAGAACTGCACCCACGTGGCTCTGACCAGCAGGGAGAGCACGAGGAGCAGGGTGAAGACCGAGATTCGTCTGATCGTCTTGTTCATCGCACTCGGGGAGACGAGCGGGGGAGGGCGATTCGTTCCTGCTCGTTGCGTTTCTCACGAAGCGTTCATGTACGAGGCGTGTGGTTGTGGCGGTGCTGTGGGGCGCCGTGGGGCGCCCGTGGGGTGCCGTAGGGGTGCTCAGCCGCCGACGAAGCCAGCCTCGTACGCCGCGATCACCGCCTGGGTCCGGTCCCGTGCGCCCGTCTTCGCCAGGACCGCCGCGACATGGCTCTTCACCGTGGCCGGCCCGAGGCCCAGCTGTCCGGCGATCTCCGCGTTGGTCCGGCCGGTCGCCATCGCGCGCAGCACGTCCGCCTCACGTCCGGTGAGCCGGGCCACCCAGGCCGGCTGAGCGGGGCGGGCACGGGGCGCGTGCTCGGTGGCAAGCGCCCGTACCGCCGCCGGGAAGAGCAGCGAGTCGCCGCGGGCCACCGTGCGTACCGCCTGCACCAGCTGGTCGGCGTCGGTCCGCTTGAGCAGGAATCCGGCGGCGCCGGCGCGCAGGGCGTCGTACACGTAGGAGTCGTTCTCGAAGGTGGTCACGACCATGATCCGCGGCGGGGCGTCCATCGAGGCGAGGATCTGTTCGGTGGCGCGGATGCCGTTGATCTCGGGCATGCGCACATCCATGAGCACGACGTCGGGCCGCAGCGCGCGGACGACGGAGACCGCCTCGGCGCCGCTCGCGGCCTCGCCGACCACCTCCATACCGGGCTCGGCGTCGAGGATGGCGCGCAGGGCGGTGCGGACCAGGCGTTCGTCGTCGGCGAGGACGATCCGTACGGGTGCGGCGCTCACCGGGCACCACCCGCGCTGCCCGCCCTGCCCGTGGTGAGCGGCAGCCGGACGGTCAGCCGCCAGCGGTCGCCGTCGGGTCCCGCCGTACAGCTGCCGCCGAGCAGCCGGGCGCGGTCGGCGATGCCCTTGAGCCCGTTGCCACCCCCGGGGCGTGGGGCGGCAGCCTCGGACAGCGCGTTCTCCATGACGATCTCCACGGTGTCGGCGGCCTCGGTGATCCGCAGCGCGATCGGTGAACTCGCCGCGTGCCGAAGGGAGTTGGCGAGCCCTTCCTGGACGATCCGGTACGCCTCGCGCGATACGAGGGCGGGCAGCGAGGCGATGTCGGTCTCCACGGCCGCGTCGACGGGCGTTCCGGTGGCCCGCGTGCGGGCGAGCAGTCCGGACAGGTCCTCGGCGAGCGTGGGTGCGGGGGCCAGGGCCGCCTCATCGCCCTCACGCAACAGGCCGAGCACCGCGTCGAGTTCACCTACCGTGCGCCGCGTGGTGTCCTCGATGGCGGTAAGAGCCTCCCGTACGAAGGCGGGGTCGCGGTCGAGCACCCTGCGCGCGGCACTCGCCTGCAGGGTCACGGCGCTGAGCGCATGGCCGACCGCATCGTGCAGCTCGCGCGCGAGCCGGTTGCGTACGGCCAGTTCGGCGGCGCGTGCCTCGGCGGCGGCGAGGCGGTCGGCGGGAGTGGGGCCGAGCAGGACGGGAGCGTAGCGGGCGAGCAGAGCGCCCGCCGCCGTCGCGCAGGCCGCGAGGGCCAGCAGCATCGCGAGTCCGGCGAGCGGGCCGAGCAGGTACACCCAGGTCCGGTCGAGGGACGCGGGCACCCGCAGGAACTCCCGTACGCCCGGCACCGGCAGCAGCATCACCGCCACCGCGAACGGCGGCAGCGCCAGCATCGCGCCACTGAGCAGCCCGCCCACCCCGACGTGCAGCGTGAACCAGGCCGCGGTGCGCCGCCGCGCCGCCGGGCCACGGGCCGGGCCCTCCGCGAACCGGACGCCGTCGACCCCGCACAGCGCCCGCGCCATCGCCACGGACAGCGGCCGCACCAGCGGGAAGAGGCCCGCGAGGGCGGCCAGCGGCAGCGCGAGCGCGTACGCGCCGAACTGGCCGGACACCGAACCGCTCAGCAGCGTCTCCCCGCCGCCCGCGAGCGGCAGCACCACCAGCGAGCCGACCAGCCAGAACGGCATCAACAGGGCGCCGCCCAGGACCAGATGGACCCACCTGAGGCGGGCCGTCCGGCCGAGCAGCGCCCCGGCGGCGGTTCGAGGGCTCATACGGGGATCGGGGCCGCTGTGCGGTCGTGCGCCACGGCCGAGCGTGCGGCGAAGAAGCGCACCCCGAGGGCGATCACGAGCATCCCGACGATCATCTGCCCAGCGTAGGTCAGCGTGACCAGCGCGGTGGGGCGCTCCGCGATGTCCCCGGCGCCGAGCGAGGCGAGCGTCATCCAGCCGCCCCAGCAGGCGGTCGCGCCGGAGCCGACCCAGGCGACGGCAAGCGGTACGGCGAGCGGCAGCCGGGGCGGCACCCGGAAGGCGACGACCAGGGCGCCGGCCACCGCGGTCAGCGGGAACAGTGCGTGCAGCACCTCGAGGGCGTACGTGTCGGTCGCGCGGTCGCGGACGGCGTCCGCGCCGAGGCCCGCGGTCGAGCCGAAGGCCCACATCAGGTGGACGGTGACGGGGACCAGGGCGACGACGGCGGCGGTCAGGGCGAGGGGGCGGGAAGCGGGGGTGGCCAGGTCGCCCACCCGGCCGCGCCACAGATGGCCCCACCGCTGCCGGGCGTAGAGGGCGAACAGGCCGCCGAGCGCGAGCCCTTGGAGGATGAAGCCGCCGTACACCACCCCGAACACCCACTCGTGCAGGAACGGTTCCGACGCGGACTGGGTCCGTACGTCCCCGCCCAGCACCTTGATCAGGAGCTGCACCGGGAACCCGGTCATGATCGGGGCGAGCAGCCCGCTCGCCACCCACACCGGCACGAGCAGCAGCCAGGCCCGCACCCGCAGCCCCCACGGCCGGGTGAGCAGCAGGGCGAGCGCGATCACACAGGCGTCCATCAGGACGGTGACGGTGTTGGCGACCAGCATCGTGCCGCGGTGTTCGAGCAGCGAACTGCCGTCGGGGATTCCGAGGTGGCTGCCGAGGATCCAGGCGATCTTGAGTGTCAGATACGGGAGGCAGGAGACGATCGCGGCGAGGCGCAGGAGCCTGCGCGCGGGCGACAGGGCGGTCGGTCCGGGAACCGGGGCGAGCGGTGTCTTGGTCATGGGACCAAGCTCCCGCCCGCACCCGCGCCACCACGTCCTGCGCACTGACGATCCGCCTCCGCCGCGCGGGGGAGACGGGGTCAGCCTTCGCTCACCGGGTCACGGCTCATCCGCCGCATGACCGCGCGATCTTCCCGTTCTCGTCGATGTCGATGGGGAAGCCATGGCCGTCGTCGAAGGTCACTGTCCACCCGTGGCTGAGAGTTGCGGACGACGGGTTGTCGGCGAGCCAGAACCTGGGCGTGCGAGAGGAGCAGGTTGCGGCGGTCGACTCCTGGGCGGATCGCAGGTGCTCGGTCACGAACTGCTGCGCGAGCTGAGCCCTTTGGGTCGTGGCGTCACCGGATCGGGCAGCCTCCACGAGACCGCCGTAGAAGCCGGAGACCGTTGGGTCGCCGCCCTTGCCGTGGCCGGCGACGGGTGTGCAGGTCAGGTCCGTGACCCTGCCCGTGGTCGTGTCGAAGTCGAGGGACGCCGTACGGTCGAGCCGCTCGGTCCCCCGGTAGAGCGAGACCCCTCCCGCCGCTAGGACCCCGTCGGTTCTTTCCCCGCAGGTCACGCCGAGGGAGTCGGTGCCCCAGATCCGTTCGTACGTGGCCTGGTCGGAGAACAGCGCCGCCACGGCGGTCGGATCCACCCCGGAACGGGTCGCCGGGTTCTGATAGCGCAGGGCGGACAGATACAGCGTGTGCAGGGTCTCGGACGGCTCGGTGGGCGGGGGCGGGTCAACATCTGTCTCTTATA
>NZ_JAAKZW010000147.1 GCF_011044995.1 Streptomyces mesophilus
CGTACGAGCTCGACGAACTCACGCCCACCGCAGAGCTGTTGGCGAGTGAGCTCGTCACCAATGCGCATCTGTACGGAGACGGCGGGCCGTACGGGCTCCGGGTCGGGGAGCGGCCCGGGGGTGGGCTGCGGGTCGGCGTGTGGGATGCGAATCCGCAGATCCCACCCCCGTTCGCCGGCGTACCCGTGCAGGCGCCGCAAGGGGAGCGCGGGCGGGGGCTGATGCTCGTGCAGGCCTGCGCGGACCGCTACGGCGCGTACACGCTGCAGCGGCCCGGCAAGTACCTCTGGGCGGAATGCGCCCACCCGGGGCCTTACGGGTAGGCGACCACCGTGGACGGGACGGTCGAGCTTCCGTTGGGCACGGTGGACGCTCCGGTGTCGTTGATGACGTGGTCGAAGTGACCGTTGCCGCTCAGTGAAACGGTCAGCAGGCTGTGGAACTTGATGCCGGGCTTGACCGGGGTCTTGAAGGCGTGGTCCTGAATGATGGTGGGGTCGACGTTGTAGAAGCAGTAGCTGCCGAGACCCCACGCCTCGTGGGTGTCGACGGAGTCGTCGACGCGGTAGGCGGCGTAGCCTCGCGTGCTGCCGTTCTGGATGGCGGCCTGGTTCGGGGCGTCGTACGCCTTCTCGTTCTGGAAGAAGACGGTGCGGCCGCGCTCGCCGTACCACTCGACGTCGTACTTGTTGAAGTGCTCGACGAACAGTCCGGTCGCCAGGACGTCGTCGCCGTTGACGCGGACGCCGTAGTCGGCGCGGTTGGTCTCCCAGCCGACTCCGTCGCCGTGGTCGGCCCGCCAGACCCAGGTGTGGTCGACGATGGTGTCGTCGCTGTTGACCACCATGCTGGTGGTGGCCTTGCCGGGGCCGGCGCCGCCGATGCGGATGTAGACGTCCTGCACGGTGGTCGGGTTCGCGGCATGGTCGGCGCCGGAGCCCTGGGGGCCGACCTCGAGCAGCGTCGGGGAGTTGACGGCGCCGGCGTCGATCAGGAATCCGGCGAGGCGTACGCCGTCGACGTCGGCTACCCGCATGGCGGTGACGCCGTTGTCCGGGATGATCGTGGCGAGGCCGAGGCCGAGCACGATGGTGTCCGCCCGGTTCACGTTGATCGTCTGGTCGACGTGGTAGACGCCCGGTGTGAACAGCAGGTGCAGGCCCTGGTCGAGCGCCTGGTTGATGGTGGCGGCGGTGGCGCCGGGCTTGACCACGTAGAAGCTGCTCAGCGGGAGCTTCTTGCCCTGCGGCGTGCCGGACGACCAGGTGGTGCCGCGGGCATTGGTGCGCTTGTCGGGAGCGAACACCTTGTACTGGTTGTCCTCCCAGATCAGGTACGGCTTCTCACGGGAGATCGGGGTGTTGGCGAGGGTCGTGTAGCGAGGCTCCGGGAAGGAGGTGGCCGGGGCTCCCTCGACACCCGAGAAGGTCTGGTTCCACACGGAGTTGGACCAGCCGCCGATGGAGCTGTCGCGGGTGTACCACTGCTGCTGGCTGTAGTTGCCGACCTGGCCGTCGATCTTGCTGTCCGCGATGTAGCCGCCGCTGGCCCAGCCGTAGCCGTTGGGCGCCAGGTTCAGCCCGCCCTTGACGTGCATGCGACGGAAGGACGAAGCCTGGGAGACCGCCCAGCGGTTGGTGCCGCTGACCGGGTTGAGGGCGAGGCCTTCCGCGCCGCGCCAGAAGTTCTGTGTGGCGTTGCCGTTGAACCAGCCCGCGTCGACGGTCACATCACCGTTGATGGTGGTGTCGTCGGGACGCAGACCCAGGCCGGCGATCTGGGTGTAGAAGCCGATCTGGGCGTTGAGGCCGTTGTAGGTCCCGGGCTTGAACAGGAACGCATGGCGGGCGGCGCCGAACTGCGCCGACTCCTGTTCCTGGAAGACGGCGTCCAGCTTGGCCTGCACTCCCGGCGTCGAGGGGTCGAAGACATGGACGTTCGGTCCGAGGTCTCCGCCGCCGGGCAGGTTCGTGCCGCCGTCCGTGCTGCCGTACACCTGGAACTCCCACAGCGAGAACCCGTATCCGGTCGCCCGGTCCTTGCCGTTCATCCGGATGTAGCGCCCGGAGCCGGACAGGGAGAGTTCGTCGGTGCCGCCGTCGCCGGCGCTCACCGTCGTCACGGTCCGCCAGTCCGTGCCGTTGTCGGATGCCAGGATCTCGTAGCTCTTGCCGTATGCGGCCTCCCAGGTCAGGACGGCCCGGCTGAGCTGTGCGCTGCGGCCGAGGTCCACCTGGATCCACTGGTCGTCCTGCCACTGGCTCGCCCAGCGGGTGCCGGTGAGGTTTCCGTCGACGGCGGCGGACGCGGCGTAACCGGCGCCTTCGGTGGAGGACGCGGTGGTGGTCCTGCCTTGCGACAGAAGGCTCTCGGCAGCTGCCGCGCCAGTTGCCGGAGTGACGGCGAGGAGGGTGCCGGCCAGGGAGGACAGCAGTGCCCCGGCGGTGAATCGCCGCAGCCTGAGGTCGCGGAGTCTTCTTCGTGGCGGTGGCGGCACGTCGATGGATATGCCCACGGGCATGGGGGGCTCCTTTGGGATACCTGAGAGGGAGTGAGCGGTCCCCAGGTTTGCCCCGCCGCGCATCGGCGGTCAAGAAGCGCGACAGCCTTTTCTTTCGACTTAGATTAAGGAGAGAGAGTTCTGTGGCGAGTTGGGCACGGGTCCCGAACTCCCGTGCATGGCACATGAGTTAGGCGCGCGACGCGTCCGTCCCCGGGAGGCCGAGCACGCGGGCCAGGCCCGCGCGGCTGGTGACGCCGAGCTTGGCGGAGAGCCGGTACAGGTGGCCCTCCACCGTGCGGACGGAGAGCGTGAGGCGGTCCGCGATCTGCTGGTTGCTGTGGCCCGCCGCAGCGAGGAGGGCGATCTCGCGTTCGCGACGGGTCAGGGGGAGGGGGCGGGCCCAGGCGAGCAGCGCCGGGGTCCGCAGACCCTGGCAGTCCGTGGCGAGACGGTCGGCCGCGGCGGACTCCGTACCCGCGGACCCCGTACGGCCGGCGCGCTGGAACGCGGAGGCGGCCTGGGCGTGGGCGTCCGCGGCCGCGGCAGGCGCGCCGGTTGCGGCGAGGGCGAGGGCGGCCGCGCGCAGTGCCTCGCCGTCGTCCGCGAGCAGCGCCGCCGCATGGCGCCCGGCGCCGTGGGCAGCCGGTCCCTCCACGTCCCGCGCCAGCGTGGCGAGCCGCTCGGCCGTGGCCCGGCTCGTGTCCCCGAGGCGGACCGCGCAGTGCAGGGCCCACACCTCGTACGCGAAGTGGCCGCGTGAGCAGGCCAGTTCGGCGCCGGCGCGGGCGTGGCCCACCGCCTCGCTGAGCGCGCCCTCCGCGGCCGCCGTCCAGGCCCGCGTCACATACAGCTCGGGGTCGCGTACGGCGAAGACCGGGCTGTGGGCCGACTCGGCCTGGGTGAGGGTGTGCCGGGCCGGCCCCGCCTGGCCCAGCAGCGCGCGGGCGCGGGCCAGGGCCACCAGGGAGAACTGAAGGAACCCGCCCGCGTTGCCGTGCTCGCGCAGCCCGCCGACCGCGTCCCGCAGCAGCCGTTCGGCGTCGGCGGGCCTGCCCTGTTCGAGCACGGCCTCGCCGAGGACACAGTGGGAAAGCTCCGCGCCGAACGGGATGTTGAGATCCCCTTCCCCGTACGACTCGGCCAGGGCCACCGCCTCGGCGGTCCGTCCCGCCAGCCACTCCGCGGCGACCTCGGCGAGCGACAGCGGGGTGCGCAGATAGCCGAGTTGCCAGGAGCGCTCCATCGCCTCCCGCGCCTTGGCCGCGGCCTCCCGTGCCGGGCCGCCGTGGCCGCGTACGGCATGGGCGATGGTGCGGGTGAGATGGGCGAGCAGGACCGGTTCGGGCTCCTCGGCCCGCGCCGCCGTATCGGTGTCGCGCAGGGCGTCCGCGTCCCCGGTCGCGCCGAGGATGCCGAGGTAGGAGCGGATCGCGGCGAGGTGGCGGTGGGCGACGGGATCCCGCAGCCGCGCGCTCGTCGCCGCGAGCGCGCCGTGGGCCGCCGCCGCGTCCTCGGCGATCAGCGCGAGGCCCATGATCTGCGGTACGGCGGCTTGGACGTGCTCCAGGTCGGTGCGTGCCAGGTCGGCCAACCGGGCCAATTCCGTGGGGAGTTCGCCGGTGCGGGTCTGTGCCGCGACGGCCGTGGCGATGACGAGCTGTGCGGGGAATCCGCCGCCCGCCGCGAGAGCGGCCCGTGCGAGGCGTTCGGCCAGGGGCATGTCGGCGAGGAGCGCCGCCTGCTGGGCCGAGCGCAGGGAGAGCGTCGGGTCGGGCGGCAGATCGGAGTCGAGGCGGAGCAGGGCGCGGCGCAGCCGGGGCGCGGTGGGCTCGTCCCAGGCGTAGGTGCCGGAGGTGCTGTCCGCGCGGGCGGTGCCGGGGGGTTGGATGGCTCGGGCCAGCGTGCTGCCGGGTTCGAGGGCGCGGGCCAGCGTGCCGCGCAGCCGCCGTCCGCGCAGAGTGCCGAGGCCTGCCCGGCGGACCTCGCCGTACAACGGGTGCGCGAGGCGGGCGTTGAGCCGGCCGTCCTCGTCCTGCGTGACGGTGACGAGGCCGCGTTCCTCGGCGGCCTCGACCGGATCCACCGCTCCTGGCGGCACCAGGCGGCCGAGCAGCCGGATGTCGAGCGGTTCGCCGAGGGCGAGCAGGTCGACGATCTCCCGTACGGAATCGGGGAGTTCGCCCATACGGGCCGCGATCAGATCGACCAGGGTGGGGGTCACCATGGGGACGCCCTTCCAGCGCCAGGTCTCCGCCGCCTCGTACAGACCGCCCGCCGCCCGCTCGCCCTCGACGAGGTGGCGCAGAAACAGGGCGTTGCCCTCCGTCAGGCGCCACAGCCGTTTCGCCGAGACCGAATCCACCGGACCGCCGAGCACCGAGGCGAGCAGCTGCCCGCACTCCGTGAGGTCGAGCGGCGGGACGTCGAGCCGCCGCAGCCGCCCGCTCTGCCACAGCCCCGACACCGCCTCCGGTACGGGCTCACCGGAGCGGACCGTAAGGACCAGACCGACAGCGCCCTCGAGCGCCAACTGCTGGACCAGGAGCGCGGACAGCTCGTCGAGCAGCTGCGCGTCGTCCACCCCGACCACGAGCCCGCCGCGGCCCGCGCCCCGGCACAGCGCCTGCCGCGTGCGGTGCAGGGCCTCGGCCGCTCCGGTGTCCACGGGCGCGGCCCAGGTGGCGAAGGCGCCGAGGGGGACGGCGCGGGCGCCCGGGGTCCCGGCGGCCCAGTGCGTCAGGGCGCCGCGCCGGGCGGCGCCGGCCACGGCCTCCCTGGCCAGGCGGGTCTTGCCGACACCCGGTGGTCCGATCAGTACGGTTCCGACGGGGTCGCGCCCCGCTTTGAGCGTGTCCTCGATGGTACGTAAGTGCTCGGAGCGGCCGGTAAGCGGCCAATCGGGCGTCACGCACCGAGCATAGGGACCGTGGTCGTCGGCCGGAACTCCTTTGGATCGAGAGGCGGTTGCGCGCTCCTTCGCGGAAGTGAGTAGCGGCGGTGCGCTCCCTTGCGGAATCGAGTAGTGGACTACTCGTGCCGTGCCCCCGTATCGCCCCGATGCTGAGAAAGTCCCGAGCGACAGCACGGGGCTTCGGGCGGAACCCTCGGGGGACAGACTCATGAACGACACGAAGAAGCCGAAGAAGCTGATGAACCGCCGCACTTTGGGCGGGGTCGCCGTTCTCGGAGTGGCGGCCGGAACCCTGGGTGTCGCGATGGTGATGCCGCCGCAGGACAGCCCCAAGAAGGCCGGTTCGAAGTCCGTCACGCAGACGGCGACCGAGACGGTCCGGGCAACGGGGGCGGGCGACGGGAAGGGGATCGTCTCGAAGGCGGGGCTGAGCAGCCAGACGTTCACCTTCAATTCGGCCCGCGCGGGCGACTGCGTGCGGAAGTACGGGGCGACCTGGAAGCTCTACTCCAACGGACACGCGTACTTCAAGGGCCACTTCGGGAGCAACAGCGGTGATGACGCCTGGCTGATGTACGCGAAGCTGCTCGACGACCAGGGCGGTCTGATCGGCTACCTCCGCGCCGACAGGAACCCCGGTGACGCCCGCAAGTTCGTCATCGGTCTGCCGGAGGCGGGCCAGATCTACACCGCGGGCCGCAACGCCTACTTCCCCGCCGACCTGTGGGACGACGTCCGGAGCATCAGCTTGACGCGCCACTGCTGACGGGGGAGTTCGCCGGTACACCGATCCACCGATCCACCGATCCACCGATCAGGGACCGGGCAGCGGAACCAACGCTGCCCGGTTCTTCGGCGTGCCATGATCGCAACTCACCCTGGACACAAGGAGATTGGCAATGCCCCAGAGCGCGTCCGGATTCTCCAAGTCAGGCCTGAGCCGACTGCACGACGTCCTCGCCCGGCACGTCGAATCCGCGAAGATTCCCGGCCTCGTCGCACTCGTCGGCCGGGGCGAGGAGACACACGTCGAAGTGCTCGGCACGATGCGGCACGACGGCGGCGAGGCGATGAGCCGGGACGGCGGTGAGGCGATGAGCCGCGACACCCTCTTCCGCATGGCGTCCACGTCGAAGCCCGTCGCGATGGCCGGCGCGATGGTCCTGCTCGACGAGTGCCGGCTGCGCCTGGACGACCCGGTGGACGAGTGGCTGCCCGAGCTCGCCGACCGGCAGGTGCTCAAGCGCTTCGACGGACCGCTGGACGAGACCGAGCCGGCGCGCCGGCCGATCACCGTACGAGACCTGCTGAGCTCGACGTTCGGGCTCGGTATGGATATGACGTCGATCGGCACCCCGGTCATGAACGAGGTCTTCGCGCAGGGGCTCACGCCCAATCTGCCGACGCCGATGCCGGAGCCGGACGAGTTCATGCGCCGGCTGGGCACGCTGCCGCTGATGCATCAGCCGGGGGAGCGCTGGCAGTACCAGATCAGTCATGACGTGGTGGGCGTGCTCGTCTCGCGCGTCGCGGGCCAGTCGTACGGCGACTTCCTGCGGGAGCGGATCTTCGAGCCGCTGGGCATGAAGGACACGGGCTTCTACGTGCCCGCGGACCAGATCCACCGGCTGCCGCCCCTGTACGCGCCGGACCCGCAGTCGGGCGATTTCCACGCGTGGGACGAGCCCGAGGGCGGTCGCTGGTGCTCGCCGCCCGCCTTCGAGGGCGGCGGTGGTGGGCTGGTCTCCACGGCGGACGACTACAACGCGTACTTCCGCATGCTTCTGAACGGCGGGGTGCACAACGGCTCGCGCATTCTCTCCCGTGCCGCCGTCACCCTGATGACGTCCAACCAGCTCGACGCCTCGCAGTTGGCGGCCCGCACGAAGCTGGCGAAGGACGCGGTGCACATCTCGTTCGGGCAGGGGCAGCAAGGGGGTTGGGGCTTCGGTATGGCGGTCCGTACGTACGTCGGCGACTACGCCCCGATCGGCCAGTTCGGCTGGGACGGCGGCAGCGGCACGTCCTCGTACGCGGACCCGGTGAACGGTGTCGTCGGGGTCCTGTGCACCCAGGTCGGCGCCTCGGCTCCGTACGGCATCCAGCTCATGCTCGACTTCTGGACAACGCTCTACCAGGCCCTGGAGGACTGATCCCTCCGCCCCCGTTCGTTGTCCCCGCTTCAGTCTTTGACGGAGGCGGGGACGGTGGTGGGGATGTCGGGCTTGTTGGTACAGCCGAATTCTTCTGCCGCCACCTTTGTGGAGTGGAGCAAGTGCTGGAGATGGGCGCGGTGGCTGTCGTCCTTGGTCAGGCCGTCCGTCATGTGTCCGCGGAGAGGGACTTCTGTCGCTTGGTTCGCCGCAGCGCCAGGAACACCACACTTGATGTAGGCGTAGTACTGCATCGACCCGTCGGTGCGCTCTCGCCAGTAGACGAGCTTTACGTCAGGTCCTGCTTCGAAGGCTGTGCGCTTGATGCCGTCGCCGACCGGCTTGGCAAAGTCGGTATCGAAAGGGGCGACGGAAGAGCCGAACCGAAGGGTCAACGGGCTAGTGTCAGAGGCTGACTTGGTCCTGGCCTGGCAGAGCTCAGAGTCGATGAAATGCGGTGTGTCGCCCGTGGTGTCAGGTTCCCAGGCGGCTGCCTGCTGTCGGAACAGCGTGCGAGCGTCTGCCGGTTTCTCGGGTGAGCGGAAGTTCAGTTCCTGCCCTTTGGTCTCGTTCTTCAGCCAGTCCATTCCGGATTCCCCCAGGAGCTGACTGCACATGCTCTGCTTGGACTCCGCAGGCTTTGGCTGCTCTTCGCTTCCTGAACACCCGGAAACTGTAAGGAGCGTGAGCGCCAGGGTCGATACAGTGTGCTTTCTCATCATCCGTGGCCTCTCGCGGCGTCCGTATCAGGCAGGTCTTTGCCCTGTATGTAGTGGTTGTATGCGCGCTCTTCCAGCAGGGTCTTTTCATGCGCAGAGAGGCCCTGCGAGTCCGCATAGTTCATGATCGGCGTGGTCGCGGTGTGCTCGCCGACCCGCTGTGCTTCTGCGATGCCCCTGGCAGATTCGGCGCTGTTGTCGTACTCGCGCTCCTCAAGCCAATCCATCGTGTTCGTTGCCCAAGCTGTCTCAGCGGCTCCGCCCAATGTTTCGATGGCGATCGGAACCGCGATCAAAGCGGCTCCGCCGGTGGGTACAGCCAATGCGGTTCCCACACCAACCGCGACGCCAGTCACGGCACTTCCCGCGAAATTTCTCCATTCTGCCGCCTTCTCGAGCTCCTCGTTCTTGGCTGTTTCATCGTCTTGGAATTCCTTGCCGATCGCTTCAAAGCGGCCATCGTCGAGAATTCCGTGCACCTTGACGCTGTACAGGCCGGCGTCGAGAGCATCCGTTTGGTTATCGCCTTGAGCTGCCATGATGCTGGACCCGTAGATCTGTTGTGCTGCAGAAACAGTGTTGTACGAGTCCTGGTCCGAGGCGAGCGCGCGCAGGAAGAACGCGGAGTCGTTCTTACCGAAGTCTTCAAGGCCGTTCTCCTTGAGACCGAACAGCACCCTTTCACCGGTCATCTCGGCTTCTTTTGCGCTGGTCCCGAACCCGGCTACCGAGTAAGTGAGGCTGTCGACATGCCCTGACGCCATACGCGCCAGGCTGTCCCGCATCCCGGGCTGACCGTCGATCTGATCGGCAGTGTTGTAGTGGTCGACCACCCTGCCCATCAATGCAGTTCGTTCTTCGCGCGCCGCGATGGCATCCTCACCCTTCAGCGAGGGGATCTCCGGCGTCTTGTCGTCGTACGCATAGCCCAGCGTCGCCGACTCCAGGGCGTGCCCCAGGCTTGCGTACCCGGCCGGCTTGCCGTCCTCGCCTTCCGGCCACTTACGCGGGTTCTCGACCGCCCCGCCGCCCTCTTCCGGTGCCCCGGACAGATACGCCAGGTTGTTGACCTCGTCCAACCCCTTGCCGGACGTCGAGTCGTCGAAGAACTCCACCGCGGCCTGCGGGTTGTGGGCCAGGCCGTCGAGGAAGTTGGCCACCGGGTCGTTGGGCTTGTCCGAGGGGGGATAGTCGAGCTGGAACGGGGTCTGCCACAGGTCGCCCGGCTCGCCGAGTACCGAGTCGTTGCCCTTCTTCCGTTCGAACTCGATCAGTGACGTGCCGTAGTCGTTGAGGAAGTCCGAGTCGAACTTGCCCTTCTGCATCAGGCTGCTGGCGATCTGGTAACCGTAGGGGCCCTGCAGGCCCTCCCGGATCGGGAACTGTTTGTCGCCGGCGGCAATCACCTCGCGCTGCCAGCCGTCCATACCCGGGGCGTTCGAGCTGGTCGCGTTCGCAAGGGACATGCTCAGGTTGTCCTGGACCTGCGCCAGCATCTTCGCGCGGTCGACCTCGACCGGCGGGCCGGCCGGAGAGGCCAGCTCCCGCCAGAACTCGAGGGTGCCCTCGCCACTCAGCCTTGTGGCGAGAGTCGCTGTGAAGCCGGGGTTGTCCCGCTGGTTCTTCAGCGTCTCGTTGAAGCGCTTGAGCTCGTCATCGCTCCAGGTGCCCGGATCCTCTTCCTTGATCTTCTTCGCCCAGTAGGCCGCGGCTTCCTTGCCCTGCTGCTTGTCCGCCGCTTCGAGGTTCTCGGGGCCGCCCTTGTCGAAGCCGTGCTTGTTCTTCGCGATGTCGCGCAGGGCCTTGGCCGCGATCCGGTCCGTCTCCGTGGCCTCCCAGAGGATCCGCCCGATCTTCTCGGCGGCGGCCGTCAGCTCGGCCTGCGGCACCGGGTCCGTGTTGCCGCCGTCTCCGACCGAATGAACGTAGGCATCCTCGGTCGAGCCGTCCTGGTGGACGCGGATGTTCTTCGCGCGCGCGTCCGCCAGGGCGGTCTTGAGGTCGGTCTTGTGCTTGGCGAAGTCGTGGTGGATGTCCTGGAGCAGACCGTGGATGGTCTTGGCCTCGGCGGCCGCATGGTCGAACTCGCGCGAGCTGTTCGTGATGAAGGTGCGCGTGACCGTCGCGTTGACACCGGTCCAGTCCGCGCCGTTCGCCTGCTGGGCCAGGGCCGAGGCGGAGATCCCGCCGGCCTTGCCGTCCGCGAGCTGCTGCAGTTTGCCCACCATGGACGACCAGGTGTCGACGGCTTCCTTCAGCTTCCCCAGGCGTAGTTCGGTCAACTCCGCGACAGTAAGCACCTGTTCCCCCTACTTCAGGTAGCTCTCGATGACCGACGACCTGATCGCGGTCTCGATCTTGACGTCGTCCTTCGCGTGCTGCGAGCGCGCGAAGTCCAGGCCGTTGGAGATGTGGGCGCAGGCTTCCTTCACGGTGCGGGTCTTGCTGTTCCAGGCGTCGTGGAGTTCGGTGAGCGCCGAGCCGGTGTCGAGGCCGTCGTTGAAGAGTTCGATCGAGGCGTCGAAGGTGCTCGGCCGGGCGAGGTCGCTGTCGGTACGGAAGCGCTCGCGCAGGTCGTAGGCCAGTTTGCCCAGCTTGCCGAGTTCGTTGTCGCGAACGACGAGGTCCTTGCCCCCGCCGCCTCCGCCGCCGCCGCCGCCACCTTCGGCGGGCAGCTGGTTCAGCTGCATCCGCTCGTCTTGGCGCCCGGCCGCGTCGGCCTTCAGCTGCTCCCATTCGTCCCAGGACATACTCGGCTCCCCCGCCGTCCGCCATCGGCTGTGGGCAGCCGAAACCGCCAAGAGCCTATGAAGCGCAAAGCGCGGATTGCAAGGGCAACCTGTGAAGCTTTGACACCGACCTGGGGGGAACGGGCACACCGGTGATCCGCTCGCACATGGCGCCGCCCTCGTCATCCACAGCCTGTGGATGACGAGGGCGGTCGGGGCGGGAAAGCCGGGCGGAGCTTCAGAGTGTCGTACCCAGCGGGCCGAAGCCCGCGTGGGGTTCCGAGCCCGCGGGGTGGCCCGTCGTGGTCGCTCCCGCGGGGGATGCCGGGCCCGTGTCCTGGGCCGGGGCGATGACCTCGCGCTCCGAAGGGTTCGCGGCCGTCGCGTACGGCATCGTGAGGACCGAACCGACGCAGATCAGTCCGCCCGCGAGGCCCGCGCGCAGGCGCCGGGTCTGGGTGGTGGTGCTGGATTCCATGAGGACTCCATAGCAGGGCGAATCGGGCTGTTGATCTCAACTCGCCGAGTGGCAAGGTCAGTTCATTCCGTTCGCTCAATGGCATTAACCGCATGGAGTAAGGGTCAAGACGGGTGGATTGCCCGCCGAATACCCTCATATGACGACCAGCACAGAGCCTTTGCTCACGCCTCAGGCCACCGCGGCACTGCGCGATGTCCTGTTGCAGTACGGCTACACGCGGGACGGGATCGTCACGCGGATCGGCATCGAAGCGGCCCACGCCCTCAATCGCTACGACCCCGAACCGGCACTCCAACTACTCGGCGAGAGCGATCCGTTGGGCATGCTCATCCGGCTGTTCATGTGCGGCCGCAGCATCCCGATCGTCCAGGTCGACGAGGCCGTCGTACCGCTTCTGGAGCCGGCGGGCGAGGGCCTGGTGCGGGCTGCGGTCTATCTGCATCCGTACGAGAAGTGGTGGGCGGTCTCCGACTTCCCGCTCTTCCTGCGGCCCGAGGCGCGCGACCGGCGCGCGGACCGGGTGCTGCCGATCGGACCGACCGCGACCCTGCTGCGGCGCGCGACCCTCGGCCACCGGGTCAAGGCCGCGCTCGACCTCGGCACCGGGTGCGGGGTGCAGGCCCTCCACCTGTCCGACCAGGCCGACACCGTGGTCGCCACCGACCTCTCGGCCCGTGCCGCGCGCTTCGCCGCCACCACGGCCGCGCTGAACGAGCTCGACTGGGAGGTCCTCGAAGGCGATATGGCCCAGCCCGTCGCGGGCCGCCGCTTCGACCTCGTCGTCTCCAACCCGCCGTACGCGGTGGGCCCCGGCACCGTCCACTGCGTGTACCGCGACTCCGGCCGTCCGGGCGACGCGATGTGTGCCGAACTCGTCGCCGCCGCACCGGACTTGCTGACCGAAGGCGGCCATCTGCAGTTCCGTGCGAACTGGGCCCATGTCGCGGGCGAGGACTGGCGCGAGCGCGTGGCGCACTGGCTGCCCGCCGGCTCGGGCCTCGACGCCTGGATCGTGCAGCGCGGCGTGACGGACGCGCGCGCGTACGTGGACCACTGGCTCGAACAGAGCGGTGGCGAGGAGCACTTGGGGCAACGTGAGTCGTGGCTGCGCTGGTTCGAGGACCGGAAGATCACGGGTGTGGGGACGGGAACGGTGGTGCTGCGCCGTACGGACCGTCACGATCCCGTCGTACGGATCGAGGAACTGTCGCCGGAGGCGGCCGAGTTGACCGGCGGCCAGGTCGCGGACTGGTTCACGCGGCAGGACTGGCTGCGCGACCACGACCCGCTGACTGCGCACTTCCGTCCGGGCCCGGGCGTACGGCTCTGGCAGGAGGCGGGTCTGCGTCCCGACTCCGTGTCAGGGCCGGGCGGCTGGCACCTCAATCAGCAGCTTCTGAAGATCCCTTCGGACGGCCTCAACTGGAACGAGCGCACCACACCGCTCGGCGTCGCCCTGATCGGCGGCAGCGGCCGCCCCGACGAGACCCTGGGCGACCAGCTGACCCGGCTCGCGGAGGCGGAGGGCACGGACCGCAGCCGCCTGGTCCTGGCCGCGCTGCCGGAGGTGGCCCGGCTGGTGGAGCGGGGGGCTTTGATCCCCGGCTGAGGGGGACGTACGCCCGTCATTGCACGGGGGAGCGAAGTTACTCACCCACCGGATGCAATACGGGACCCAGCTCCCGGTCTCCGCGTCAGCGCGGGTGTAGGCGTGGCCCGAGTGTCCCGATCGTCAACGCAACGGGCGCCCTTCACACCTGCGAGAACGAGGAGATCCATTGATGCGTGCTGTCAGAAGCACGTCCGCGCTGGTCGCCATGGCGGCGGCCGCATTCCTGGCCGTGGGGAGCGTGCCGGCAGCGGCCGCGCCCGGCTCCGGGCAGGGCGCGGACGCGATGCGAGGGAAGGCGGCCTGCACACCCACCGCCCCGTACACCGGCTGTCAGCTGTTCAACTTCACGGGCTCCCGGCAGTCCTTCACCGTGCCCGAGAAGGCCATCGAGCTGAAGGCTGAGCTCAAGGGTGCTTCGGGTGGCGGCAGTGGTGCCCCGATCGCCAATCAGCACGGTGGCGCCGGCGGTCTGACCACCGCGACCATGCCGGTCAAGCCGGGCGACACCCTGTCGGTGACCGTCGGCGGCGGCGGAAAGTCGGGCGCCAGCACGAGCCTCGGCGGCTACATGGGCGGCGGCCACGGCGGGCGCGGTACGCGTTCGGGCGCGGGCGGCGGCGGTCTGAGCGCGCTGTGGAAGGACTCGGGCACGACGAACCCGCTGGCCATCGCCGGCGGCGGCGGCGGTGCGCCCGGTGGTTCCGGTCAGGCGGGTGCGGCCGGCGGTGACGGTGGCGGCACCACCGGAGGCGCGGGCACGCTGCCCACGAACGGCGGCGGCGGTACGCAGAGCGCCGGCGGAGCGGCCGGAGACATCGGACGCGCCTGCACCACGGCGCCCGAGGTGGGCGCCAAGTTCCAGGGCGGCAAGGCCGGCTTCGGCGGCGACTCCGACTCGGGCGGCGGCGGTGGCGGCGGCTGGTACGGCGGCGGTGGCGGCGGCTGCGCCCCCAACCTCGGACTCGGTGACGCCGGAGGTGGCGGCGGATCCGGTTACGTCAACACCGCTCTCGGGGTCACGGGCACGACCACGGAGGGCGGCGGCGCCGCCGCGGTCCGGGCTCAGCAGGACGGCAAGAACGGCACCGTCAAGCTCCAGTGGCGCCTGCTCGAGCCCCCGACCATCACGGGCCCGGTCACCGGCGACCTCGAGGGCGAGGGTGAGCCCGGCGCCGTGGTCACGGTGAAGGACAAGGACGGCAACACCGTCTGCACGGCCACCGTCGAGGCCGACGGCAGCTGGTCCTGCACGCCCACCGAGCTCCTGCCGTGCGGCCCGAACGTGTTCACCGCCACGCAGGAGAAGGGCGGAGTGACCTCGGACGCCGGGACGCACACGGTGGAAGTCGGCGAGCCGTGTCTCAGCCCGCCGGTGATCACCGACGCGGGGGAGAAGAAGCCGGTCACGGGCAAGTCCAAGGTCGAGGACCCCGCCACGGTGACCGTCCGCGACCAGGACGGCAACGTCGTCTGCACCGCGACGGTCAAGGCGGACGGCACGTGGTCCTGCAAGCCCAAGAAGCCGCTGCCGCCGTGCACCGAGCTGACGGCGACCGTCACCAAGGACGGGGTCACCTCGAACCCGTCGAAGCTGTACCGCACGTACTGCCCGCCGAAGTACGGCAAGAAGTGACGCGGTAGACAAGCTGGTTGAGCACTGAGCCCGTGGGGGCGCGACCGATCCGGTCGCGCCCCCACGGTGCGCAAGAGAGGCCCGCGTGCTCAGCGCGGCTTGCGGCCGAAGACGACCACCGCGTCACCGACCTGCAGCACCTTGTACAGCCGCGCCGCGTCCCCGGGCCGCAGGTTCACACAGCCCGCCGAGCCGGGCCCGCTGAACAGGTTGCTCAGCGAACCGTGGATGGCCTGACCGCGCGAGAAGTACTGGGAGTGCGGCATCGGGGCGTTGTCGTACAGGGTCGAGATGTCGTCCCGCTTCTTACGGAACACCGTGTGCCATCCCTTGCGGGTCTCCAGTCCCGCGCGGCCGCTGCGGATCGGCACGGTTCCGTAGACCACCTTGCGGCCCCGTTGCACCCACATCAGCTGCCGCGCCAGGTCCACACAGGCCACCCGCCGCTTACGGACCGGACAGCGTCCGCCGGCGTTCGGGTTCTTGCGGGCCGTGGCCACCGTCAGCATGTGGAGCGTGGCGCGGCTCGCGTATCCATTGGCGGGCTTGAGGCCCTCCCGGCGCTGGAACGCCTGAATCGCCTGGCAGTCCTTCAGCGACTGGCTGCCGTCCGCCCGCAACCGGAGCAGCTTCTCGACCGGGTGTTGATGGGGGCCCGTCGCCACCACACACCCCTGGCCCACGGCCGTACGGCCGGAGGCGGCAGCCGCGGGGAGCGCGCCCGTCCAGGCCACCGAGAAGCCGACGACGCCTGTCACAGCGCCCACCCAAGCGCGCCTGAGTTCCATGTGCCGCCTTTCGTGCCGTTCAGGAGGACCCTTCGCGTTCATACGCTGATCCGTCCACGCTCTTGACGCATCGTCAGCTGAGCCAAGAGGGGGGTTCGGTGACAGCAAACGGCCCAACCCCGGGGGCGGCCGGCGGGCAAACCCGCTGTCCGGGGGTGTACCCACCACCACCCCGTTCCGGGCCCCACACCCAATGTGCCGCCGAGCCCCGCTCCCTACCTTCGAAGTACGGCAAGGGAAAGCACGCCAAACCGGCATGAAGAGGCTGAGATGTTTGGAAGCAAGAGGGATAAGACGGGCGCCTCCGGGCGGGGGACCGACGAAGCCCTGCGGCTCGTCAAGGTCAGCAAGAGCTACGGCGAGGGCGAGAGCGCGGTACGGGCGCTGGACGGCGTGAGTCTGTCCCTCGGCCGCGGGACGTTCACCGCCGTGATGGGCCCGTCAGGGTCCGGGAAGACCACGCTCCTGCAGTGCGCGGCCGGGCTCGAACGGCCCGACAGCGGCATCGTCATGGTGGCCGGCGAGGAGATGGGCAAGGGCAGCGAGGCCGAGCTCACCAAGTTCCGGCGCCGGCGGATCGGGTTCGTGTTCCAGCAGTACAACCTGCTGCCGACGCTCACCGTCGCGCAGAACACCGTCCTTCCGCTCAAGCTCGCGGGCCGCAGGATCGACAAGGCCAAGGCCCGCTCCGTACTGGAGCAGGTCGGGCTCGCAGGGCGCCTGAAGCACCGGCCCGACGAGCTGTCGGGCGGACAGCGGCAGCGCGTCGCCATCGCACGGGCGCTGGTCACCGAGCCGGCCGTGGTCTTCGCCGACGAGCCCACCGGCGCGCTGGACATCCGCAGCGCGCGCGACGTCCTGCACCTGCTTCAGGAGGCGGTACGGGTGCACGGCCGGACGGTCGTCATGGTGACCCATGACCCGGTGGCCGCCTCGTATGCCGACTCGGTCGTCTTTCTCGCGGACGGGCGGATCGCCGGGCACATGGAACGGCCGACGGTCGACGCGGTCGCGGAGCGGCTCGCGCATCTCGGCGACGACATCAACGGGTCCGACTACGCGGCCCAGTTGGGGGTGTGAGCGATGTTCGCGCTGGCCATGCGGTCCATTCGGCAGCGGCCCGGGCGGTTCGCCGCCACGCTGTTCAGCTCGTTCCTGGGCGCGCTGATCATCATGACCTTCAACTCGATGCACGACACGGCCGCGGGCGCCGGGGTCGACGACCGCAGCGCCGAGACGCTGACGGTCGCCGCGAGCGTCGTGGGCGGTTACGGAAGCCTCCTCGTCTTCTTCGCCGTCGCCTCGACGCTGACCGTCGCCGTACGGCAGCGCAGCGAGGAGATCGAACTGCTTCGCACCACCGGGGCGACTCCCGCGCAGATCAAGCGCATGATCGTCGGCGAGGCCGTTGCGGTCGCGCTGCTCGGTGCCGCGCTCGCGGTCGTGCCCGCGATGTTCGGCGGGCAGCTGCTGCTCGACGTGTTCCAGGACAGCGGACAGGTGGCCGGCTCGGTCGAGCACTCCTTCGGGGCGATCGCGCTCGCCACCGGGTTCGACATCACGCTGCTCGCCTCGGTGGGCGCCGCCTTCCTCGCCGTACGGCGAGCGGGCCGTGCGGCCGGCAGGCGGCCCGGCAGGGGGCGGACCTTCTTCGCCTACGCGGCGCTGGTGGCCGGAGCCCTCAGCGTGTCGGCGACGTTCCTCCTCGACTCGGACGCCGAGATCATGATGGCGCCGCCCGCGTACGGCGCGATCCTGCTCTCGGTGGGCTGCGCGCTGTTCTCGACGCGGATCCTGCCGGGCGTGCTGAGCGTCCTCGAGGGCCCGATCACCGCGCTCGCCGGGGCCGGCGGCTATCTGACCGTGCGCAACATGCGGCAGCGCGCCGCTCAACTCTCCAACGTCCTCATGCCGTTGATCCTCTTCACCGGCATGGCGGTCGCCACCCTCTACATGCAGGGCGTCGAGAACGACACGGTGAAGGCCTCGGGCCTGGTCAAGGCCGCCGACGCCAAGACCCTGGAGACGCTCAACTACGCGGTCGTCGGGATCATCGTGGCCTTCTGCTGCATCATGCTGATCAACACCCTGTACGCGGCGACCTCTTATCGCGTACGGGAGTTCGGCCAGCAGCGCCTCGCCGGAGCCACACCCCGCCAGGTGCTCGCGATGGTGGGCGCCGAGAGCGCGGTCCTCACGGTGACCGGGGTCGCCCTCGGTTCGCTCACCGGCTTCGCGGGCATCGTGGCCTTCACGACCGTACGGACCGACCAGGTACTGCCCGGCCAGGGGCTCGGCATCTGGCTGGCCGTGGCCGGCATCGCGGCCACGGTCACGATCGGCACGAGCATGGCGACCGCCTGGCGCCAGCTGCGGACGCCCGCGGTGGAGGCGGTGGCGCTGGCGGCGTGAATCGGCCGCCCCACCTGGGGAGTTGGCTGATTCCCCACGGTTGTCCACAAGGCTTCCGAGCAGTTGTCCACAGGTCCACGAACAGAAGTCCGCCCGCCCATACACTGGGCGCGGCGGACTTCCTGTGCGTGAAGGGCGGTGGACGATGCGTAAGGCCTGGCTGGTCACAGCCGCTTTTGCGGGCGGCGGAGTCAGCTTCGTGCTGCTGCTGGTCGTCGGCACCTTCATGGTCGCGGGCAATCTCTCCAACGGGGTGGGCAAGGGGGCCGTCGGCCTCGCCAAGGGCGCCGTGCCGGCCGCGTACCAGCCGCTCGTACAGAAGTGGGGCAATCTCTGCCCCGCCATCAATCCGGCCCTGCTCGCCGCGCAGTTGTACCAGGAGAGCGGCTGGAACCCGAAGGCGCAGAGCCCCGCCGAGGCGCAGGGCATAGCGCAGTTCATCCCCGGGACCTGGGCCGCGCATGGGCTCGACGGGGACAAGGACGGGGACCGGGACGTCTGGGATCCCAACGACGCGATCCCGTCCGCCGCTTCGTACGACTGCAAGCTCGCCGGCTATGTGAAGGACGCGCCGGGCAACCCGACGCACAACATGCTGGCGGCGTACAACGCGGGGGCGTACGCGGTCATCAAGTACGGCGGCGTACCCCCGTATCGCGAGACCCAGAACTATGTGAAGACCATCACGACCCTGGAGAAGAGCTTCGCGCGCCCTGTTGGCCGAGTAAGCCCCTCCCGGCAGGCGGCCGGCGCGATCTCGTTCGCGCAGGAGCAGCTGGGCACGGAGTACCTGTGGGGCGGCGACGGCACCGCGGCGGACGACGGACGCTTCGACTGCTCGGGTCTGACGAAGGCCGCGTACGACACGGTCGGCGTGACGCTGCCGCGCGTGGCCAACGATCAGTACAACGCGGGACCGCACCCCAAGCGGAGCGAACTCCTCCCCGGTGACCTGGTGTTCTTCTCGGACGACCTGACCAATTCACGGGCCATCCGGCACGTCGGGATCTATGTCGGCGGCGGCTACATGATCGATGCGCCGCGGCCCGGTGCGGTGATCCGTTTCGCGCCGGTGGACACCCCCGACTACTTCGGTGCGACCCGCGTCACACAGGACGGGGCGCAGGCCCTCGCGGGAGCGCGCGAGGGCATTGCGGAGGCGGCCGCGGGCGCGTGAGTTGGCCGAAACCCTGCGCTAGGACGGGCCCTCTGAGCTGCAACGATGAGTCACTCTTCGATAACGTCCGAGTGATCTTTCGGTGGAGAGTGGAACCTAACAAGGGGAAGTGACCGTTCTCCCGGCGACGGACCGCAACACTGGTTCCCGACACCGCACGGCAGACGCACTGACCAAGCTGAAGCACGGGGGTTGAGATCCGGGCGCGTACGCACGCGCCCACGACGAGACAAGGGGCCGCGGCACCATGGCTGGAGTGGAGAGCGCCGTTCCCGGCGCGTCCGCCGGACCGGAGCTCGCCGTCGACGGCGCGTCCAACCCCGATATCGATCTGCTCTACGACATCAACGGGCTCACCAAGTCCACCCCCGACTGGCTCGACCGCGCGATCGGTTTCGTCGGCGAGTACGGACTGCTGATCGCCCTGGTCGTCCTCGTGCTGTGGTGCTGGGCCTCGGTCAGGCGCCGCCCCGAACCCGAGGTGTCGGTCGCCGGTCTCGTCTGGGCGCCGCTGGCCGCGGGCATCGCGGTGCTTATCAACATCCCGATCCGCGGCTTCGTCGAGCGGCCGCGCCCCTTCGTCGACCACAGCGGCCTAGAGCTGCTCGTCGACGGCAAGAGCGACTTCTCGTTCGTCAGCGACCACGCCACGCTCGCGATGGCGCTCGGCGTCGGACTCTTCGTCGCCAACCGGAAGTTCGGCCTGATCGGCATCGCACTCGCGCTCGTCGAGGGCTTCTGCCGGGTGTTCATGGGCGTGCACTATCCGACGGACGTGGTGGGCGGTTTCGCGCTCGGCACGGCGACGACGCTGTTGCTCGCACCGCTGGCGATGGCCCTGCTGACCCCGGTCGTGACGGCGGTCAGCCGCTCGCGGGCCGGTTTTCTCGTACGGGCCCGCCGGGTCCCGCTGCCGCACCCGGCCGTGGACCTTCCCGAGCCGCGGGTGGCGGACGACGCCACGGATACGGGGTCGGGGCGGAACGATCTGGCGGCGTGACTGCCCGGGTCAGCCCGCGGAGTTGATGGCTCCGGCGGTCAACTGGCGTTCGGGGGCGGGCTGTCGGGCCTGGCTCTCGGTGTCCGCGTTGTGGGTGGCCGCGCTCTCGACGGGCGCGAGCTCTGTGTGCGCCGGCTCCGTGTGACGTCTGCGCATCAGCTTCAGGCCGTAGCCGCCGGCCGCGGCGGCGACCGCTGCCGAGGCGAGGGCCAGCGGTCCTGCCTCGGGGTGGGCGGCGGCGAACTCTCCGGTGCCGGAGGCGGCGGCCGCGGGGCCGGCGCCGGCCGCGAGCAGTATGGCTGCGGCGGCGATGGAGCCGAGGGGGGCTATTCGGGTACGGGTTCTCTTTGTCATGGTGACCTGCCCTCGGGTTGCGGTGGTGACCGGTGCGTCCAGGGGACCTCTGGGGGTGGGGTTGGGCCAGCGGAGGGTGTGTCGGGG
>NZ_JAAKZW010000148.1 GCF_011044995.1 Streptomyces mesophilus
CACCCACCCAGCCGCACCCATCAAAGCAAGCGGCCCCCCACCGCACCAAGTGCGACAGGGGACCGCTACCCGAAAGCGAGCTGCGGGCTCAGAGCCCGTAACGCTCCCGCGCTTCCTTGACCGCCGAGGCCGGCACCTCGCCGCGGCGGGCGAGCTGGGCCAGGGAGGCGACCACGATGGACTCGGCGTCGATGCCGAAGTGGCGGCGGGCCGCGTCGCGGGTGTCCGAGAGGCCGAAGCCGTCGGCGCCGAGCGAGGTGTAGTCCTGCTCGACCCACTGCGCGATCTGGTCCGGGACCTGGCGCATGTAGTCGCTGACCGCGAGCACCGGGCCCTCGGCGCCGGCGAGCGCCTGGCGCACGTACGGGACGCGCTCCTCGCCGCGGAGCAGGGCCTCGTCCGCCTCCAGGGCGTCGCGGCGCAGCTCGGTCCACGAGGTGGCGGACCATACGTCGGCCGAGACACCCCACTCCTCGGCGAGCATCCGCTGCGCCTTGAGGGCCCAGTGGATGGCCGTACCGGAGGAGAGCAGCTGGATCCGCGCGGCGTTCGCCGGGACCGAAACCCCCGCCGACTCGGCCGTGTTGAAGCGGTACAGACCGCGCACGATGCCCTCGTCCACGCCGGCCGGCTTGGCGGGCTGCGGCATCGGCTCGTTGTAGACGGTCAGGTAGTAGAAGATGTCCTCGGGCTTCTCGCCGTACATCCGCTCCAGACCGCTCTTCACGATCGCCGAGACCTCGTACGCGAAGGCCGGGTCGTACGTGAGCGCCGCCGGGTTGGTGGCCGCGATCACCGGCGAGTGGCCGTCCGCGTGCTGAAGACCCTCACCCGTCAGCGTCGTACGGCCGGCGGTGGCGCCGATCAGGAAGCCCTTGCCGAGCTGGTCGGCGAGCTGCCACATCTGGTCGGCCGTGCGCTGCCAGCCGAACATCGAGTAGAAGATGTAGAACGGGATCATCGTCTCGCCGTGCGTGGAGTACGCGGTCGACGCGGCGATGAAGTCGGCCATCGAACCGGCCTCGGTGATCCCCTCGTTGAGGATCTGGCCGTCCTTGGCCTCGCGGTAGTACATCAGCTGGTCGCGGTCGACCGGCTCGTACGTCTGGCCCTTGGGCGAGTAGATGCCGAGCGAGGGGAAGAGCGACTCCATACCGAAGGTACGGGCCTCGTCCGGGACGATCGGGACCCAGCGCTTGCCGGTCTCCTTGTCGCGCATCAGGTCCTTGACCAGGCGCACGAACGCCATAGTCGTGGCGACCGACTGCGAGCCGGAGCCCTTGTCGAAGGACGTGAACGCCTTCTCGGACTGCGCGGGCAGCGGGCCCACCGCGTGCATACGACGCGTCGGGGCCGGACCGCCGAGGGCGGCGCGACGCTCCTGGAGGTAGCGGACCTCGGGGGAGTCGGCGCCCGGGTGGCCGTAGGGCACCTGGCCGTCCACGAACTGGGCGTCACTGATCGGCAGTTCGAGCAGGTCACGCATGTTCTTGAACTCGTCGTTCGTGAGCTTCTTCATCTGGTGGTTCGCGTTCTTCGACGCGAAGCCCTCACCGAGGGTGAAGCCCTTGACGGTCTGCGCCAGGATCACGGTCGGCGCGCCCTTGTGGGCGAGCGCGGCCTTGTACGCGGCGTACACCTTGCGCGGCTCGTGGCCACCACGCGACAGGTGGAAGCACTCGAGGATCTTGTCGTCACTCAGCAGCTTCGCCATCTCGACGAGCGCCGGGTCCTTGCCGAAGAAGTCCTCGCGGATGTACGCGGCATCGCGGGTCTGGTACGTCTGCACCTGCGCGTCCGGCACCTCACGGATGCGGCGGACCAGGGCGCCGGTGGTGTCGAGCTTGAACAGCTCGTCCCAGGCGTTGCCCCACAGGGACTTGACGACGTTCCAGCCGGCGCCGCGGAACTGGGCCTCAAGCTCCTGCACGATCTTGAAGTTGGCGCGCACCGGGCCGTCGAGGCGCTGCAGGTTGCAGTTGATGACGAAGGTCAGGTTGTCCAGACCCTCGCGCGAGGCCAGTGCGAGTGCCGCGGTCGACTCGGGCTCGTCCATCTCGCCGTCACCGAGGAACGCCCACACGTGGGACTGCGAGACGTCCTTGATGCCGCGGTTGGTCAGGTAGCGGTTGAAGCGCGCCTGGTAGATCGCGGAGAGCGGGCCGAGACCCATGGAGACCGTCGGGAACTCCCACAGCCACGGCAGACGCCGCGGGTGCGGGTACGAGGGGAGGCCCTGGCCGCCGGCCTCCTGGCGGAAGTGGTCGAGGTGCGACTCGTTCAGACGGCCGTCGAGGAACGCGCGGGCGTAGATGCCGGGCGACGCGTGGCCCTGGACGTAGATCTGGTCGCCGGAGCCGTCCTGCTCCTTGCCGCGGAAGAAGTGGTTGAAGCCGGTCTCGTACAGCCAGGCCGCGGACGCGAAGGTCGCGATGTGGCCGCCGACGCCGTACTTGCTTCCCCGGGTCACCATCGCGGCCGCGTTCCAGCGGTTCCACGCGGTGATCTTGCGCTCCATCTCCTCGTCGCCCTGGATCGTGGGCTCGGCGGAGGTGGGGATGGTGTTGACGTAGTCCGTCTCCAGCAGACGGGGGAGGGCGAGGCCCGCCTCCTCGGCGTGCTGGAGGGTGCGGCGCATCAGGTACTCGGCGCGGTGCGCACCGGCGTGCTCGCTCACCGCGTCCAGGGAGGCCGCCCACTCGGCGGTCTCCTCCGGGTCGCGGTCCGGCAGCTGGTCGAGCTGGCTCGGGAGCTTGCCTACGGGGTCGGTCATGTTCGCCGCCTTCCGGACAGGATCTCCTCCTGTCCGCAGGCGACCGGTGGTCGGTCGTACGTCAGGAGAGACGGGGTGTTGATGGGCCCTGGCTGGCAGGACAGGGCGAGGACTGTGTGCAGTCCGCCGTCGAGAGTAAGCCGCTGATCGATGATCGATCAAAGCGTCGAAGGCAAAAACTTCTCGATAACGAGAAGTCGGCACGGGGTGTCAGCTTGACGGGCACAGGGTGCCGGGCATAAAGGGCAATCCGGGCGCTAGTTTGCGGGCGGGTGGGCGCAGTTGAGCAGGTCAGGCCGCTGGGCCTGACGGTTGGCTCACTCCGCGGCCGGCGCCGGAGCGCAGCCCAGGACGTGCTGCTTGACCAGGAGGCCGATGTCCGGGTCCCGGTTCTGGAACGCCTCCACCAGAGCCTGGTGCTCCTCCGCGTACGACTGCTGGACCGTGCCCAGCCAGCGGATGGACAGCGCGGTGAAGACCTCGATGCCCAGGCCCTCCCAGGTGTGCAGGAGCACCGAGTTGCCCGCCGCACGGACCATCTCCCGGTGGAACGCGACCGTGTGCCGGACCTGGCCCGTGCCGTCCGCCTCGCGGTCGGCCACGTACAGCGCCTCGACATGGGGCGAGAGCGCCGAGCAGTCGACGGCCAGCTTCTCCGCCGCCAGCTCCGCCGCGATCTGCTCGAGACCCGCCCGTACGGGATAGGACTCCTCCAGATCGGCCGCGGACAGATTCCGCACCCGCACACCCTTGTTGGGTGCCGACTCGATCAGGCGCAGGGACTCCAGCTCGCGCAGCGCCTCGCGTACGGGCGTCTGGCTGACCTCCAGCTCGACGGCGATGCGGCGCTCCACGATCCGCTCGCCGGGCTGCCAGCGACCGCTCACGATGCCCTCCACGATGTGCTCGCGGATCTGCTCGCGCAGCGATTGGACGACAGGCGCGGTCATGCGGTGGCTCCTTCTGCGAGGGCGCGAACCCTGCGTGCGCGGGCTCGACCCCCAAACAATACGGCTGTGCCCCCGCCCGGAAACCTCCGGACGGGGGCACAGATGGCACTGAGTGACGAGCCTTACACGGCTCGACGGTGCATGTCGCCCGATTACAGACCGAGCTCGACCTCGAACTCGCCGGCCTCGAGGATCTGCTTGACCGTGGTCAGGTAGCGGGCGGCGTCCGCGCCATCCACCAGACGGTGGTCGTACGACAGGGTCAGGTAGACCATGTCGCGGATGGCGATCGTCTCGCCGAGGTCCGGGTGGTTGATGACCACCGGGCGCTTGACGGTGGCGCCGATGCCGAGGATGCCGACCTGGTTCGGGGGCACGATGATCGTGTCGAACAGGGCGCCGCGCGAACCGGTGTTGGAGATGGTGAAGGTCGCACCGGACAGCTCGTCCGGGGTGATCTTCGACGCGCGGACCTTGTTGGCGAGCTCGGCCGTGGCCTTGGAGATACCGGCCAGGTTGAGGTCGCCCGCACCCTTGATGACCGGGGTCATCAGGCCCTTCTCGGAGTCCACGGCGATGCCGATGTTCTCCGAGTCGTGGTACGTGATCGTGCCCTCGTCCTCGTTGATCCGGGCGTTGACGACCGCGTGGACCTTCAGCGCCTGGGCCGCGGCCTTGACGAAGAACGGCATCGGGGACAGCTTGACGCCCTCACGGGCGGCGAAGGAGTCCTTGGCCTTGGCGCGCAGCTTCATGATCTTGGTGACATCCACCTCGATCATGGAGGACAGCTGAGCCTGTCCGTGCAGCGCCTTCATCATGTTGTCGCCGATGACCTTGCGCATGCGGGTCATCTTGACGGTCTGACCGCGCAGCTCGGACGCTTCGATGGCCGGGGCCTTCAAAGGGGCGGCCGGAGCGGCAGCAGCAGCGGCCGGAGCCGGCGCGGCGGCCTTCGCGGCCTCGGCGGCGGCGATGACGTCCTGCTTGCGGATACGGCCGCCGACGCCGGTGCCCTTGACAGCGCTCAGGTCGACACCGTTCTCGGAGGCGAGCTTGCGCACCAGCGGCGTGACGTACGCACCGTCGTCCGCGGGCTGAGCCGCGGCGGGCGCGGCCGGAGCCGGAGCGGCGGGCTGAGCCGGGGCAGCGGGCGCCGGAGCGGCCGGAGCCGGAGCGGCGGCCTGCGGAGCCGGGGCAGCGGGAGCCGGAGCCGGAGTGGGCGCCGGCGCCTGAGCCGCCGGGGCGGCGGGCTGGGCCGGAGCCTCCTGCGCCGGGGCGGCGGGCGCGGCCGGAGCGGCAGCGGCCGGGGCGGCACCCGGTGCACCGATGACGGCGAGCTTGGCGCCGACCTCGGCGGTCTCGTCCTCACCGACCACGATCTCGAGCAGCACACCGGAGGTGGGCGACGGGATCTCGGTGTCGACCTTGTCCGTGGAGACCTCGAGCAGCGGCTCATCGGCCTCGACGCGCTCGCCCTCGGCCTTCAGCCAACGGGTGACAGTGCCCTCGGTGACGCTCTCGCCGAGCGCCGGAAGGGTTACGGAAACCGCCATGGTTTCTGTTGCTCCTTACGAAATTGCGGAAGTTTGGGAGCCCCGAGGGCTGTTAGTCGTGGGAGTGCAGCGGCTTGCCGGCCAGCGCCAGGTGAGCCTCGCCGAGCGCCTCGTTCTGCGTCGGGTGCGCGTGGATCAGCTGCGCGACCTCGGCGGGCAGCGCCTCCCAGTTGTAGATCAGCTGGGCTTCGCCGACCTGCTCGCCCATACGGTCACCGACCATGTGGACGCCGACGACGGCACCGTCCTTGACCTGGACCAGCTTGATCTCACCGGCGGTCTTGAGGATCTTCGACTTGCCGTTGCCCGCCAGGTTGTACTTGAGGGCGACGACCTTGTCCGCACCGTAGATCTCCTTGGCCTTGGCCTCGGAGAGACCGACCGAGGCGACCTCGGGGTGGCAGTACGTCACCTTCGGCACACCGTCGTAGTCGATCGGGACGACCTTCATCCCGGCCAGACGCTCTGCCACCAGGATGCCCTCGGCGAAGCCGACGTGCGCGAGCTGGAGAGTGGGGACGAGGTCACCGACGGCCGAGACGGTCGGCACGTTGGTCTGCATGTACTCGTCGACGAGGACGTAGCCGCGGTCCATCGCGACGCCCTGCTCCTCGTAACCGAGACCCTGCGAGACCGGGCCGCGGCCGATGGCGACCAGGAGGACCTCGGCCTCGAAGGTCTTGCCGTCGGCGAGGGTGACCTTGACGCCGTTCTGGGTGTACTCGGCGGACTGGAAGAACGTGCCGAGGTTGAACTTGATGCCGCGCTTGCGGAAGGCGCGCTCCAGGATCTTGGAGCTGTTCTCGTCCTCGACCGGGACGAGGTGCTTGAGGCCCTCGACGATGGTGATGTCGGCACCGAAGGACTTCCACGCCGAGGCGAACTCGACGCCGATGACGCCGCCGCCCAGGATGATCGCGGACTCCGGGACGCGGTCCAGGACGAGCGCGTGGTCCGAGGAGATGATGCGGTTGCCGTCGATCTCCAGACCCGGCAGCGACTTCGGCACGGAGCCGGTCGCGAGAAGAATGTGGCGGCCCTGGATGCGCTGGCCGTTCACGTCCACCGAGGTGGGCGACGACAGGCGGCCCTCACCCTCGATGTACGTCACCTTGCGGGAGGCGACAAGACCCTGCAGGCCCTTGTACAGGCCGGAGATCACGTCGTCCTTGTACTTGTGGACGGCCGCGATGTCGATGCCCTCGAAGGTGGACTTCACACCGAACTGGGCGCTCTCGCGGGTCTGGTCCGCGACCTCGCCGGCGTGCAGCAGCGCCTTGGTGGGAATGCAGCCGTTGTGCAGGCAGGTGCCGCCGAGCTTGTTCTTCTCGATCAGGGCGACGTCCAGACCAAGCTGAGAGGCGCGCAGGGCCGCGGCGTATCCGCCGCTACCGCCGCCGAGAATCACTAGGTCGAAAACGGTGCTGGCGTCGTTCGCCACGTCACGTCCTCCATGCATGTGCGCCGGTCGGCGGTCCTCACTGACCGCGCGGCGGCTTTTGGTGTTCGGCCGCTTGTCCTTCGGCCCTGTGGTGGGGGCCCTGTCCTGCCACAGGCCATCTTCGCACTTGTCGGCGGGCGGTGGGACGTCGGGCCGCAGTGCGAGACGTTTGATCGATCACAGGACAAGGTCACCGCAGCGTATGTCCCTGTGGATTTCGTTCAGGGCGAAACTTTTCCTACGGGGTGTCCGGTCTGCGACCGCTCATGCCCGCGGCCCCCGGACACGAAGGCCGGGCATGCCTGCGGCCCCGGACACCAAGCCCGGGGCCGCAGGTCACACACGTACTGCCGGTGGAGGAGAACCTCAGCCGAGGTCGCCCGCCGCCGTGCGCTCGGCGAGCGCCACCAGGGTGCGCACTCCGGTACCGGTGCCGCCCTTGGGGGTGTAGCCGAAGGGGGCGCCCTCGTTGAAGGCCGGGCCCGCGAGGTCCACGTGGGCCCAGGTGATGCCCTCGCCCACGAACTCGCGCAGGAACAGACCGGCCACCAGGCCGCCGCCCATCCGCTCGCCCATGTTGGCGATGTCGGCGGTCGGCGAGTCCATGCCCTTGAGCAGGTGCTCGGGCAGCGGCATCGGCCAGGCCGGCTCGCCGGACGCCTCGGCGATCTCGTACAGGGAGGTACGGAACGCGTCGTCGTTGGCCATGACGCCGAAGGTGCGCGAGCCGAGCGCGACCATCATCGCGCCGGTCAGGGTCGCGACGTCCACGATCGCGTCGGGCTTGTCCTCGGAGGCCTTGGCGATCGCGTCGGCCAGGACCAGACGGCCCTCGGCGTCGGTGTTCAGGACCTCGACGGTCTTGCCCGAGTACATGCGCAGGACGTCACCGGGGCGGGTGGCGGAGCCGGACGGCATGTTCTCGGCGAGCGCCAGCCAGCCGGTGACGTTCACCTCGAGGCCGAGCCGGGCGGCCGCGACGACGGCGGCGAGCACGGCGGCGGCGCCGGACATGTCGCACTTCATCGTCTCGTTGTGGCCCGCCGGCTTCAGCGAGATGCCGCCCGAGTCGTACGTGATGCCCTTGCCCACGAAGGCCAGGTGCTTCTTGGCCTTGGCGTGCGTGTAGGAGAGCTTCACCAGACGCGGCGGGGAGTCCGAGCCCGCGCCGACGCCGAGGATGCCGCCGTAGCCGCCCTTGGTGAGCGCCTTCTCGTCGAGCACCTGCACCTTGATGCCGTGCTCCTTGCCGGCGGCCGTGGCCACGGCGGCGAAGGCCTCCGGATCGAGGTCGTTCGGCGGGGTGTTGATCAGGTCGCGGGCGCGGTTGAGCTCCTCGGCCACGGCGGTGGCGCGCTCGATCGCGGCCTTGGCGGCCTTGTCGCGCGGCTTGGTCCCGAGGATCGCGGCCTCGGCCAGCGGGCCCTTGCCGTTCTTCTTGGCGGAGGCCTTCGGCGCGGAGCCGTTCTCCTTGTACGCGTCGAAGGAGTACGCGCCGAGCAGTACGCCCTCGCCGATCGCCCCGACCTCGTCGGCACTCTCGGCGGGCAGCGCGAACGCGGCCTTCTTCGTACCCGACAGCGCGCGGGCGGCCACGCCGGCCGCGAAGCGCAGCGTCTCGGTGTCGAAGGACTCGCCCTTCTCGGGCACCGCGCCGAGTCCGACTGCCAGCACCAGCGGGGCCTTGAGGCCGTCGGGCGCGGGGAGCTTGGTCACCTCGCCCTCGCCGCCTGAGGCGCCGAGGGTCTCGAGGACGGTGGCGAGCTTGCCGCCGAAGGCCTTCTCGACGGCGTCGGCGCCGGGCGCGACGACGGGGCCCTTGTCGCCCTTGGCGACTCCGACGACGAGCGCGTCGGCCTTGAGGCCGGCCGCGGCGGCGGTGCTGAGAGTCAGAGCAGTCACTGTGGTGAGTTCTCGCTTCCGTTGTGGTGGGGCTGTGTCCCCCGGTGAGCCTACGCTTGCGTCGTGGTGGGGGCGCGTGCGGCGCCGGGGGCGACGAATAGGAGCGCCCGGAAACCCCGGATGCGTCCACTTTCAAGTCTCCCGCCCCGTATCTCCCGGCACCGAACTTCGTTCGGATCGCCTCAAACGCCGACGGAGCCGAAGGCGAGCACCACCAGGGCCGCCGTCACCGCCGTCTCCGCCACCGCCCCGAACACGTCACCGGTGATCCCCCCGAACCGCCGCACACACCTGCGCAGCAGCAACTCGCCCGCCACGAGCGCGCCCACCACCGCGAGCACCCCGTGCGGCACCCCCACCGTGCCGTAACCCGCCCCACCCGCAAGGCAGATGACCAGTACGGCGACCAGGGCCGCCGACCGCTGCGGCACCGTTCCGGCCACCGCCGCCCCGAGGCCCTCCGGGCGCGCGGCGGGTACGGCGGGGCGTGAGGCCAGCGTCAGGGCCGTGCGGCCCGCGACATGGGCCACGGCTGCGGCGACCGCGCCGTACGCCCAGCCGCCCTCCTCGTACAACTGGAAGAAGACCGCGACCTGAGCGAGCAGCGCGAAGAGGAGCGTGACGACGCCGAACGGGCCGATGTCCGAGCGCTTCATGATCGTGAGCGCCTCGTCGGCCGGCTTGCCGCTGCCGAGGCCGTCCGCCGTGTCCGCGAGCCCGTCGAGGTGCAGGGCCCGCGTCAGCAGCGCGGGGACGGCCGTGGTCGCGACGGCGGCGAGCAGGGCGCCCGTGCCGAGGAGCAGCAGGAGCCCGCCGAGCGCCGCCGAGCACAGGCCGACGACCAGGCCGGCGAGGGGCGCGCACAGCATGCCGACGCGCGCGGCCGCCCGGTCCCAGCGCTCCACCCGTACCGGCAGCACGGTGAGCGTGCCGAAGGCGAAGCGCACACCATCAAGGAGACGAGCGGGGTCCTGTTGAGTCACCGCGGCAGGCTAACCGCCGTCCGCGCGCGTAAGTTTGCGCATACGTCAGGAAAGTGGCGCATACCGGGACAGGCAGGGAGGGCGTGGCGTGGATCACTGGTGGAACCGGAACATCCTCGAACCGGGGAAGCTGCCACTGCTGCTCGCGCTGGTCTCCTTCGTCCTGTCGTTCCTGGTGACGCGGATCATCACGCGGATGATCCGGGCGGGCAAGGGCCCGTTCGGCAATGTGAAGGCCGGCGATCTGCACATCCATCACGTCGTGCCCGGCATCATCCTGACGATCATCGGCGGCTTCGGCGCGGTCGCCGCCGGCCGGCACAGTTTCGGCTCGCTCGTCTCCGCGGTGCTCTTCGGGCTCGGTGCGGGGCTCGTGCTCGACGAGTTCGCGCTGATCCTGCATCTCGACGACGTGTACTGGAGCGAGGCGGGCCGCAAGAGCGTGGAGATCGTGGTGCTCACCGCGGCCCTGGTGGCGCTGGTGCTCGGCGGTTTCCTGCCGTTCGGCGTCGATGAACTCACCACCGAGGAACGGCACAGCCGCGTCTTCGTCGTGATGAACACCGCCACGAACTTCTTCTTCGCGCTCATCGCCCTCGCCAAGGGCAAACCGCGGATGGCGCTGTTCGGGATCGTGGTGCCGGGTGTGGCGATGTTCGGTGCGATCCGGCTCGCCCGCCCCGGTTCGCCCTGGTGGAAGCTCTTCTACCGGAACCGTCCGAAGGCCCGCTCGAAGGGCGGCCTGCGCGCCTACCGCCATGACCGCCGCTGGTCGAAGCCGCGGCGGAAGGTTCAGGAACTGCTCGGCGGCCGTTTCGACGCGGAGCCAGGGCGCGGCTCGGTGGTCGACCCCGACCCGGCCCCCGGCCCCGACCACATGCCCGAACGGCGGCGCTGACGCAGCGCGGAGACACCGCACAGGAGCAGCACCGCGACGATCGCCGCGAGGTGTTCCCGGCCCGCGAGGTTGTCGTCGATCACCGTCTCGGCGACCATCGCGCCGATCACGAGGGCCATGGTGAACCAGGCCCGGTAGCGCCAGCACACGAAGACCGCGAGGCCCACCACCGCCGCCGAAGGTCCGGTGTCGACCACCTGCGCGTCCGAGGCGGGCAGCCCGAGCGGACGGTCCTCGCCGAGCCAGATCCCGAGCCGTGCGTACAGCGTGCCGGCCAGCGTCGCCACGTATCCGATGACGAGCATCCGCCACCAGCCGAGCGTGATCTCCGCGATCCCGAACACAAGCAGGATCTGCCCGAGCGCTCCCCAGACCGGCAGATCGAGCGCCGGTACGAACAGGGAGAGAGGCGTGCGCAGGAGCGCGAGCCAGAGCGGGTCCTCGGCGCGCACGGAGCCGAGGTTCTGGACGAACTGGTAGCCCCACTCCTGATTCTGGACGTACTGCATCAGCGCGGTCAGGCAGACCGCGGCGAGCGTCACCGGGATGGCGCGCCACTTCTTCGTACGGAGGCCGTCGCGTACGGCCCGGTACAGCGGGCCCCACTCCGCCCGTACGACGCCCGCGGGGCTCACCGGTGCGACTCCAGGTGGCGCCGGTGCAGCCACTTGGGCAGCCCGGGGGCCTCCAGGAAGCCTTCCGCGCGAGCCGCCGCGACCCCGATCCGGACCAGATCGCCGCTCTTCTCGAAGAGCAGGAACCGCGGCTCCCAGATCGGCCGGTACTTGGCGTTCGCGCGGTACAGCGACTCGATCTGCCACCAGCGCGAGCAGAAGCTGAGCAGCGAACGCCACAGACGGAGCACGGGGCCCGCGCCGATCCGGGCGCCGCGTTCGAAGACCGAGCGGAACATCGCGAAGTTCAGGGAGACCTGCGCGATGCCGATCTCGCCGGACCGCCTGAGCAGTTCGATGACCATGAACTCCATCAGGCCGTTGTCGGCGTCCCGGTCACGTCGCATCAGATCGAGCGACAGGCCCTTCGGGCCCCAGGGCACGAAGGACTGCAACGCCCTCAACTCGCCCTCGCCATCGGTGCATTCGACCATCACGCACCATCCGTCCTCCGGGTCGCCGAGCCGCCCGAGCGCCATCGAGAACCCGCGCTCGGTGGCGCCGTCGCGCCAGTCGTCGGCCCTTTGCAGGAGATACGAGAGCTCCTCGGCCGGAATGTCCTCGTGCCGTCGAATCCGGACCCGGTAGCCGGCGCGCTGCACCCGGTTGTGGGCCTGGCGGACGGTGCGCATCGCCCGGCCCTCCAGAGTGAACTCCGCGGTCTCGACGAGTGCTTCATCACCCAGCTCCAGTGCGTCGAGCCCGTGCCGCGCATAGATCGTGCCGCCTTCTTCGCTCGCCCCGATCACCGCGGGCGCCCAGCCGTGCTCCCGTGCCTCCGTGAGCCACGGTTCGATCGCGCCCGGCCAGGCCTCGGGATCGCCGAGCGGATCACCGGACGCGAGCGAGACACCGCCGACGACGCGGTACGTGACGGCCGCCTTGCCGCTGGGGGACCACACGACGCTCTTGTCGCGGCGCAGCGCGAAGTAGCCCAGCGAATCGCGTTCGCCCTGGCGGCCGAGGATTTCGCGCAGCCGCTTCTCGTCGTCCTCGGTCAGCGGATCCACGGCGCGGCGCGAGCGGAACGCGGCGTACAGGACGGCGAGCAGCAGCCCCGTGCTCAGGACGTTGATGGAGACGTCGACCCAACCGGGCGTCGTGATCGTCGGGTGCGCCTCGTCGGCCGCGAGCGAGACCAGACGTACGGTCCCGTACCGCCAGCGCTCGACGAATCCGGCGGTGCGGCCCTGGTCGGTGACGGTGACCAGGAGCGCCGCGAGCAGCGAGGTGACGAGCAGTCCGCCGGCGCCGACGGCCGCGGCCAGCTTCGGGTTGGAGCGGTCGCCCTTCGCGTAGAACTCCTTGCGGCCGATCACGAGCGCGCCGACGAAGGCGGCGGTCAGGCCGAGCGAGACCCAGTTCTGCGGGTGCCGGCGGATCTCGGGGAAGAGCAGCGCGAAGGCGAAGAGCGCCAGGAACGAGCCGCTGAGCACGGAGTTGAGGATCCACGCCGCGCGTTTGCGGCGCCGCATCGTGACCGCGAGGAAGAGCGTGAACAGGCCCGAGGCGAAGCCCGCCGTCAGCAGATACGGGGTGAAGAAGTCATCGGTGTTGTGGCGCCGCAGATCCTGCGCGAAGGAGACCCAGAAGGCGCTCAGGAAGTTCAGGAACGCGACGCCCCGCAGATACCAGACGGCGAAGCCCGCCGCCCGTCTGCGGTGCGCCGCCGCCCGCAGCTCGGCGGCGGCTTCTGGCTCACGTCCGGCCTCTCCCATGAAAGCCGATCCTATGGGGCGAATCGGGCAATACGGGGTCAGGGGGCGCCATACGGCTCAGACGTGACGGAACCTCAGACGTGACGGATCCTCAGGCGAGGGGCTCGGGGTCGGTGTTGGTGTCGGTGTTGGCGGTGACAGCGGTCTCGTCGTCCGCGGGCTTCTCGTCGGGGAGCTCCCGCACCGGGAGTTCCGCCGCCAGTGCCGCCGCCGCGCGCACCATCGGCAGCGCGAGCAGAGCGCCCATGCCCTCGCCCGCCGTCACCCCGTGCGCGAGCAGCGGTTCGAGGGCGAGCCGGTCGAAGGCCTTGGCCTGGCCCGGCTCCCCGCTGGTCTGTCCGGCCAGCCACCAGTCCGGCGCGCGGAACGCGATGCGCTGGGCGACCAGGGCGCAGGACGCGGAGACCACACCGTCGAGCATCACCGGGGTGTGCCGGATCGCGCTCTGCAGCAGGAAGCCGGTGATCGCGGCGAGATCCGCGCCGCCGACCGTCTGCAGGAGCGCCAGCTGGTCGCCGAGTACGGGCCGTGCGCGGCGCAGCGCGTCGCGGATCGCGGCACACTTGCGCATCCAGGCCAGGTCGTCGATGGGCTGTCCGCCGCGCCCGGTGACCACCGAGGCGTCGGTGCCGCAGAGCGCGGCGACGAGGACTGCGGCCGGGGTGGTGCCGCCCACGCTGAGGTCGCCGAGCACCACCAGGTCCGTGCCCGCGTCGGCCTCTTCGTCGGCGATCGCCATGCCGGCGCGGAAGGCCTGCTCGGCCTCCTCGGCGGTGAGGGCGTCCTCGATGTCGATACGGCCCGACCCGCGCCGCACCCGGTAGCCGCCGACCTCGGCGGGCAGCGCCTCGGGGTCGCAGTCGAGCGCCACGTCCACCACGCGCACCGGCACCTCGGCGTGCCGGGCGAGCACGGCGACCGGGCTCGCACCGTCGAGCACCGCGCGCACCAGCTCGCTCGCGCTGCCGGCCGCCCGTGCGGAGACGCCGAGTCCGGCCACGCCGTGGTCGCCCGCGAACAGCAGCACCTTCGGCTGCCGCACGGGCTTGACCGGCACGGAGCCCTGGGCCGCGGCGAGCCACTCGCCGAGCTCGTCGAGCCGGCCGAGCGCGCCGGGCGGCACCGCGAGGCGGCCGCGGCGTTCCTCGGCGTCCCGGCGTACGCCGCCGTCGGGGCGCTCGATCAGATCGGCGAAGTCATCGAGATTCAGCGCGCTCATGTGGCTGAACGTTACCGGGGGCGGTGGCGGGGTCCAGGGGTGGCCCGGGAGTCGCGGGAGCGGGCGGGCCGACACGTCCATCGCGTCCGCCTGACGATCCGTCAGCCCCAATGGCCGCACAGTTACGCCATGTGAAGCACTGACTCCGGAGCGTCATTGCGCGGCGGGTGGTGATCCCTTACGTTCCGGTTTGAGTCGGATTGTCGTACAGCAGCGCCCCGTACAAGACCCCGTACCAGAGGAGCCCGCTTCCGTGACGCAGACCGTCATCGGCGTCAGCCCGTTCGGTGAACCGAACCCGCGTCTCGCCGCCGCCGTCTCCCGAGCCGGCGGACTCGGTGTCCTGGACCTCGGCAGCGGCGGGCGCGCAGCCCGCGAGGCCCTCACGCTCGCCCGCCAGTGGGCGCCCGGCGCCTTCGGCGTCCGCATCGGCGCGGACTGCGCCCTCGACCCCGACGAGCTGCGCGACGCCGCAGGACCCCACACCGTCCTGCTCGCCCCCGACGCCCCGTACACCGTCGCGCAGATCCCCGCGTCCACGGTGCTCGTCGAGGTGCGCAGCGCCGCCGAGGCCGAGCGCGCCGTCGCCGACGGCGCCTCGGGAATCGTCGTACGAGGCAGTGAATGCGGCGGCCCCTGCGGGGAGTTGTCCACCTTCGTGCTGCTCCAGCGGGTGCTCGCGGCCCTCGATGACACGGTGCCCGTGTGGGCCTGCGGCGGCATCGGCCCGCACACCGCGGCCGCCGCCGTGCTCGCGGGCGCCACGGGCGTGGTGCTCGACGTCCAGCTCGCCCTGCTCGACGAGAGCGAGGGCGAGGTGCCGCCCGCCCTCGGCGCGTTCCTGCGCAGCGCGGACGGCTCCGAGACCGTGATCGTCGCCGGCCACCGCGTGCTCGACCGGCGCCGCCCCGGACTGCCCGAGGCGCTGCGCGCCGACCTGATGCCGCTCGGCCAGGACGCCTTCCTCGCGGCCCGGTTCGCCCAGCGGTACGGCACGGTCAAGGCCGCGCTCGCCGCCCTGACCCAAGGCATCGACACGGCGCTCGCCGCCGACGGCGACGCCCTGCGCGGCGGCTCCGCGATGTGCCGCGCGCTCGGCACCCCGCTGCCCGTCGCCCAGGGCCCGATGACCCGGGTCAGCGACCAGGCCCGGTTCGCCGCTGCCGTCGCGGACGGCGGCGGACTCCCGTTCATCGCGCTCGCCCTCGCCGGCCGCGAACAGACCCGCTCCATGCTGGAGCAGACCCGCGCAGCCCTCGGCGACCGCTCCTGGGGCGTGGGCATCCTCGGCTTCGCGCCCGAGGAGGTACGGACCGCCCAGCTCGAAGCCGTACGGGAACTGCGCCCCAGCCATGTCGTCATCGCCGGCGGCCGCCCCTCGCAGGCCGCCGCGCTCGAAGCCGACGGCATCGTCACCTTCCTGCACGTCCCCTCGCCCGGACTGCTCGGACAGTTCCTCGGCTCCGGTGCGCGCCGGTTCGTCTTCGAGGGCGCCGAGTGCGGCGGCCACATCGGGCCGCGCAACAGCTTCCCGCTGTGGGAGGCCCAACTCGCCGTACTGGAGGACTTCCTGGCCGCCGGCGACCTGGACCCGGCCGAGGTGCAGATCCTCTTCGCGGGCGGCATCCACGACGAGCGCTCCGCCGCCATGGTGGCCGCGCTCGCCGCGCCGCTCACCGCCAAGGGCGTCGCCACCGGTGTCCTGATGGGCACCGCCTACCTCTTCACCGAGGAGGCCGTGGCCTGCGGGGCGATCAGGCCGCTGTTCCAGCAGGCCGTCCTCGACGCCGAGTCCACCGAACTCCTGCACACCGCACCCGGCCACGCCACGCGCTGCGTGCCCAGCGCGTTCACCGGCGCCTACCAGTCGTACAAGGACGAGCTGCGCGAGCAGGGCGTGCCCGACCGGCAGGCCTGGGAGGAACTGGAGCGGCTCAACGTCGGACGGCTCAGGATCGCCAGCAAGGGCATCGAGCGGATCGGCGACGAACTCGTCGACGTGGACGAACAACGCCAGCTGGCCGACGGCATGTTCATGGCCGGCGAGGTCGCGGTCCTGCGCGGCGCCACCACCACGGTCGCCGAGCTCCACCACGGCGTCGCGGACCGGGCGGCGGACTACTACGCACGGCGCGTGGCCGCTCTCCGTACGGACCGGACGACCGAGGCGGTGACCGCGCCCGACGCCCTCGACATCGCCGTCGTCGGCATGTCCGCGATGTTCCCCGGCGCACCCGACCTCGACGCCTTCTGGGCGCAGATCCTCGCGGGCACCGACGCCGTCACCGAGGTCCCGGCCGACCGCTGGGATGCCGCCCTGCACTACGGCGAGGACGCCGAGGCCCACGACATCTCCGCCTCCAAGTGGGGCGGCTTCCTGCCGCGGATCCCCTTCGACCCGCTGGCGTACGGGATCCCGCCGGCCTCGCTCGCCAGCATCGAACCGGTCCAGCTGCTCGCCCTCGAAGCCGCCCGCAGGGCGCTGAAGGACGCCGGGCTCGACCGCAAGGACTTCCCGCGCGAGCGCACCTGCGTGGTCTTCGGCGCCGAGGCCGGCAGCGATACGTCGAATGCCACGACCCTGCGGACCGTGTTGCCGTCGTATCTCGGACGGCTCCCCGAAGGTATCGAGCAGCAGCTGCCGAAGCTGACCGAGGACTCCTTCCCGGGGCTCCTGTCCAACGTCATCTCCGGCCGGATCGCCAACCGCCTCGATCTCGGTGGCGCCAACTTCACCGTCGACGCCGCCTGTGCCTCCGCGCTCACCGCCGTCGACGTGGCCTGCAAGGAGCTGGTGTCCGGGGCCGCCGACGTCGCGCTGTGCGGAGGGGCCGATCTGCACAACGGCATCAACGACTTCCTGCTCTTCTCCTCCGTGCACGCCCTGTCCAAGACCGGCCGCTGCCGGCCCTTCGCCGCCGACGCCGACGGCATCGCACTCGGCGAGGGTGTGGCCTGCGTGGTCCTCAAGCGGCGCGTGGACGCCGAGCGGGACGGCGACCGGATCTACGCCGTGATCAAGGGCGTCGGCGCGGCCAGCGACGGCCGCTCCCTCGGCCTGACCGCCCCCCGCCCCGAAGGCCAGCGCGCCGCCCTGGAACGCGCCTACGCCCAGGCCCGTATCTCACCCGCCGACGTCGGCCTGGTCGAGGCGCACGGCACCGGCACCGTGGTCGGCGACCGCACCGAACTCACCGTCCTGTCCGAGGTGTTCACCGAGGCGGGCGCACAGAGCGGCGGCTGTGTCGTCGGCTCGGTGAAATCGCAGATCGGGCACACCAAGTGCGCCGCCGGACTCGCCGGACTCATCAAGACCGCCCTCGCCCTGCACACCGGGGTGCGCCCGCCGACCCTGCACGTCGAACAGCCCAACCCGGCCTGGTCCGAGGCGGACAGCCCGTTCGCCTTCCACGGGCGCGCCCTGCCCTGGGCGGAGCCGCCCGCGCGCAGGACCGCGGGAGTCAGCGCGTTCGGGTTCGGCGGCACCAACTTCCACGTCGTGCTCCAGGCATACGAAGGGGGCGCCCCGCCCCGGCAGGGCAGTGCGCAGTGGCCCGCCGAGCTCTTCGTCTTCCGCACCCGCGAAGCCGCCGAGGAGACCCTCGCGCTCGCCGAGTCCGGAGCCTGGCGGCTGCGCGACCTGGCCCTCTCCGCGGCCTGGCGCGCGGAGGCCGGTGCGCGGAAGCACTTCGGCGCCGTGGTGGCCGACTCCACCGATCAACTGTCTTCGCTGGTACGTGACTTGCTGGACGGAAAGCGAACAGCCGGCGTCTTCCCGGCCGCGGGCGAGCTCGGGGACGGCAAGGTCGCCTTCCTCTTCCCCGGTCAGGGCAGCCAGCGGCCCGGGATGCTCGCCGAGGTGTTCGCGGCCTTCCCCGGAACGCAGCGGCACCTGCTCGGCGCACCCGCCGACGTGATCTTCCCGCCCACCGCGTTCAGCGACACCGAGCGCACCGCCCAGCGGGCCCGCCTCACCGACACCCGCAACGCCCAGCCCGCACTCGGCGCCGTCTCGCTCGCCGCGTACGACGTGCTGACCCTCGCCGGCGTACGGCCCGACATGGCCGCCGGACACTCGTACGGCGAACTCGTCGCCCTGTGCGCGGCAGGCAGTATCGACCCCTCCGCACTCGCCGGCCTCAGCCGGGCCCGGGCCGAGGCGATCCTGGCCGCCACCGGGGACGACCCGGGGACGATGGCGGCGGTCGTGGCCTCCGCTGAGGAGACCGGACGGATCATCGTCGAGGCCGGACTCGCCGACCAGGTGGTGGCCGCGAACCACAACGCGCCCCGGCAGACGGTCATTTCGGGCCCCACGGCCGCCGTCGCCCAGGCAGTCGAGGCCCTGACCGCCGCCGGGTTCACCGCACGCCCGCTCCCGGTCGCCTGCGCCTTCCACAGCCCGCTCGTCGCCCGCGCTGTCCCGCGCTTCTCGTCCGCCCTGGCCGACTACGCGGTACGTGCCCCCGAGTTCCCGGTCTGGGCCAACCGCACCGGCACCCGCTACGCGGCCTCGCCCGCGGACGTACGGGTCCACCTCGCCGAACAGATCGGCGCACCGGTCCGCTTCGCCGAACAGGTCGAGGCCATGTACGACGCCGGAGCACGGGTCTTCGTCGAGGCCGGGCCCGGCACCGTGCTCACCGGTCTGGTCGGCCAGATCCTCGGCGACCGTCCGCACACCGCCGTGCCGTTCGAGCCACGGCCCGACGCCGGGCTCCGCGGCCATCTCGAAGCCCTCGCCCGGCTGTTCGCGGCCGGAGTGCCGGTCACGGCGGCGCCGCTGTGCGCGGGACGTGACGCGGTCCTCGCCGCGCGGGGTGCCGAACCCAAGCGGCCCGGCTGGACGGTCGACGGCCACCTGGTCCGCGCGGCCGACGGCAGCCCGCTGCCCGGGGCGCTGCAGCCCGCCCGACGGATTTCCCTGGAGACGAGTGTGCGTACGGACTGGACGGGCGACGGCGGGTTCGACGACCGCGAGGCGCTGCTGCGCGAATTCCTGCGGAACAGCCGGGAGATGGTGGCCGCGCAGCGGGATGTGCTCCTGACGTACTTCGGCGCGCCGGGTGCTTCGGCGGTGGCCGCGGCTCCGGCTGCCGCTGCGGCTCCCGCTGCGGTGGAGCTTCCGGTGCTCGAAGCCTCGGTGGTGTCGGTGGTCGCGGAGGCACCCGCTCCTGCGGCTGAGGCCGTCGCGGTCGTGCCCGCGGTGGATGTGCTTGCCACGGTGCTCGCGGTGATCGCCGAGCGGACCGGTTATCCGGTGGAGATGATCGAGCCGGATCTGGATCTGGAAGCGGATCTGAGCGTCGACTCGATCAAGCGGACCGAGATTGCCGGGGAGTTGGGGCGTCGGCTGCTCGGTTCCGGTGTGGATCTGCGCTCGCTGCCCGATGCGGAGCTTGAGGAGCTGACCCGGGCCCGTACGGCCGCGGGGATCGCGCAGTGGCTGCGGCCCCGGGTGGAGGAGACGGCGCCCGCACAAGCTGCTGTTCCCGCACCCGTGGCGGCCCGGCCGGCAGAGACCGTCGCGGTCGTGCCCGCGGTGGATGTGCTTGCCACGGTGCTCGCGGTGATCGCCGAGCGGACCGGATATCCGGTGGAGATGATCGAGCCGGATCTGGATCTGGAAGCGGATCTGAGCGTCGACTCGATCAAGCGGACGGAGATTGCGGGGGAGTTGGGGCGGCGGCTGCTCGGCTCCGGTGTGGATCTGCGGTCGCTGCCCGATGCGGAGCTGGAGGAGCTGACCCGGGCGCGTACGGCCGCGGGGATCGCGGAGTGGTTGTCGGTACGGGTCGGGGGAGCGGGCCAGGCTGCTCCGGCTGATGAGGTGCACACGGCGGGCGCCTCGGCCGGAGCGAACAAGCCCGCTCTCAGTACCCCTTCCACCACCACGGCTGCCCAGACGGTCGCGCCCGCCGACGCGGTCGCTCCGGGGCCGACAGCGGACGCAGCCTCATCTCACGGGTCCGATACGGAGATTCACGCACCGAGCGGCCTTCTCAACGGCGACCCTCTGGAGGATCCCGCTTGGGTAGGCCGCTCCGTCGACGCGGACGCGGTACGCAAGCTCCCCGACGCCCCCGCCGACGAGCCTGCCACCGGGCCGGCCCCCATGGAGCCCGCCGCCACCGCCTGGGACGCCCCGGCACCGCACCTTCCGGCCGACGCCGAGCCTCGGGCCCCGCACGCGGTCGCGAACGCCGACGCAGACGCCGAGTCCGTGACCGTACGGGCGGAAGCCTCCGCGCTCGTACAGCCGCAGGACCTCACGCTCGTACAGCCGCAAGACATCTCGCCCGTACACCCGCAGGACCTCACCCCCGTACAAGCACCCGAAAACCCCGGCCCGCAGCTAGCCCCCACGCCGCAAGCAACCCCCGAGGCCCCGGCACCCGAGCCCGAGCCCGCTCTCACCATCGCCGCCCCCAAG
>NZ_JAAKZW010000149.1 GCF_011044995.1 Streptomyces mesophilus
AGGGAAGTTCCGCCCGCGTAGGCGCCCCCTCCCAGTCCCCGTGGGACGCCACCGCGAAGGCCCCGGTGGTCACCGCCCGGTCCAGGCGGGCCGCCGCGTCCTCTCCGTCGAGCAGCGCGGAGAGGTAACCGGCGACGAAGGCGTCACCCGCGCCCACCGGGTCGACGGCCCGTACGGTGCGGGCCGGGGCGCGCAGCTCGCCCTGGCCGGTGTGGACCGCGGCGCCGTCCGCGCCGTACTTCACGACGACCTCGCCGATCCCCAGTCCGAGCAGCAGCTTGGCCTGGTCCGCGACATCACGCGGGGCGTCGGAGGGCAGACACAGCGCCAGCTCGTCGTCGGAGGCGATGAGGACATCCACGTACGGCATCCACTCGCTCAACACGTCGCGGGCATCCTCGGAACTCCACAGCCGGGAGCGGAAGTTGACGTCGAGGCAGACGAGTGTCGAATGCTCGCGCGCGAGCCGCAGCGCGCGCCGGGCGGCGCACCGGGCCGAGGGCCCGAGCGCCGGGGTGATCCCCGTCAGGTGCAGGATCCGGGGCGGCGCGGCGGTGAACGCCGCTTCGACGGAGCAGGATGTCAGCCGCGAACCGGCCGAGCCCGAGCGGTAGTAGTGCACCCGCGTCACCTCGGGCAGCCGCGGCTCGAACAGGATCAGACCGGTCGGCGCCTCGGCGTCCCGGCTCGCCCCCGTCACGTCGATGCCCTCGGCGCGCAAGGTGCGCAGCACGAGTTCACCGGCCTCGTCTTCGCCCACGGCGCCCGCCCACCGCACCCGGTGGCCGAGCCGCCCGAGCCCGATCGCGACATTCGACTCGGCGCCCGCCACGGACACCCGCATCGAACCGCCCAGCTTCAGCGGGCCGCTGCCGCGCAACGCGACCATCGTCTCGCCGAAGGTGAACACATCCGGGGCCTGAGCACCTTCGTCCATCACGCGCACACCGCCTTGAACTCCGCTGCGCGACGGCGCAGTTCACCGAGGTCACCGCCGTCGGCGGCGTCACCGATCAGCGGGGAGCCCACGCCGACCGCCACGGCACCGAGCTTCAGATACGCCTCGGTCTCGGCCACACCGACCCCGCCGACGGGCACGAACGGCAGGTCGGGGAACGGGCCGCGCAGCGCCTTGAGATAGGAAGGGCCGCCCATCACGGAGGCCGGGAAGATCTTGAGCGCCGCGGCCTGGGTGGCCGCGGCCGCGCATATCTCGCTCGGCGTGAGCACCCCGGCGAGGACCGGCAGCCCCTGCGCAAGGGAGGCGGTGCAGCCGGGGCCGAGTCCCGGCGTCACGATGAGGTTCGCGCCGGCCTGGGCGGCACGGCGGGCGTCCTCCTCGGTGACCACCGTGCCGGCCCCGAGCCAGGCCTCGTCGCCGAGTTCGGCCCGGGCACGCTCGATGACCTTGAGGGCGTCGGTCCCGCTGAGCGACACCTCCACAAGGCCGATACCCGCCTCGACCAGGGTGATCACGCTGCGGAAGGAGGCCTCCGGGTCCCGGCCGCGGATGATCGCGACAAGCCGTTCCTCACGCAGTGCGGTACTGAAATCCATGCTCTTTCTTTTCTCTTCGTGGACATCTCTCTTCGTGGACATCCGTGTCTCTTCGTGGACATCCGTGGCGGTCGGGGCGCCGGTCACCGTTCGGCGAACGCCGGTCACCATTCGGCGAACGAGGCGTCGTCATGGCGCCAGACCGGATTGCGCCAGGCATGCCCCGACTTGTCGGCCGCGCGTACGGCCGCTTCGTCGATGTCCACGCCGAGGCCGGGGCGTTCGGTGCGGACCAGGGAGCCGGCGTGGAAACGGAAGGGTTCCGGGTCGGCCACGTAGTCGAGGAGTTCGGCGCCCTGGTTGTAGTGGATGCCGATCGACTGCTCCTGGATCAGGAAGTTCGGGGTGGTGAAGGCCACTTGGAGGCTCGCGGCCAGGGCGACCGGGCCGAGCGGGCAGTGCGGTGCGATCTGTGCGCCGTACACCTCCGCGAGCGCGGCGATACGGCGGAGCTCGGAGATGCCGCCGGCGTGCGAGATATCCGGCTGGACAATGGCCACACCGGATTCCAGCGGAGCCAGGAACTCGCGGCGGGTGTACAGACGTTCACCCAGCGCGATCGGAATGTTGGAAGCGTTCACCAGGTCCGCCACGACGTTCATGTGATCGGAGAGCACCGGCTCCTCGACGAACATCGGGGCGTATTCGGCGAGCAGCGGAAGGAGTCGCCGCGCATTGGCGGGGGACACGCGTCCATGGAAGTCGAGCCCGAAGTCCCGTTCCTCACCCAGGACTTCACGGGCGGTCTCGGCGCGCCGCAGACAGTCCCGTATCTCGGCGCGGGTCGCCAGGGGTGTCATGCGCCCGGTGCCGTTCATCTTGACGGCCGTGAAACCCGCCTCGACCTGGGCGGTCACCGCCTCGCGTATCTCGCCCGGCTCGTCCCCGCCGACCCAGGCGTACGCGCGGATCTTCGACCGTACGGGACCGCCGAGCAGCTGGTGCACGGGCTGGCCGTAGGCCTTGCCCTTGATATCCCACAGGGCCTGGTCGAGCCCGGCCACCGCGCTGGAGAGCACCGGGCCGCCGCGGTAGAAGCCGCCCTTGGTCATGACCTGCCAGTGATCCTCGATCCGCATCGGATCCTGGCCGATCAGATACTCGGCGAGCACATCGACCGCGGCGCGCACCGGTTCGGCACGTCCCTCGACGACGGGTTCACCCCATCCGACCAGACCGTCGTCGGTCTCCACGCGGCAGAACATCCAGCGCGGCGGGGCGAGGAATGTCTCGATCCGGCTGATCCTCATGGCGGCGTTCCTTCCTGTCGTATCCGGGTGCGCTTGCGATGGAGCGGTGCGTCCATGGCGTGGGCGTGCGGTGGTGGCAGGAGCGGCGGGCCGCGGGGCCCGTGTGCGGTGCGGTCGGTGGCTGCGCGGAGGCGGCTTGCGGGCCCGACTCCCTTGCCGGCCACACCAGTCGACCGACCGGCTCAGGTCAAGGGTGGTCGCGCATGGACATGTCCAGGAGCCGGAGCATCGCCTCGTGCGCGCCGTCCGGGTCCCCGTCCCGGATGCGTTCCACCACGGCGGCGTGCTCGGGGAGGGGGTCGTCGTGCGGGCGGGAGTGCACGGCGCGGTCGCGCTCGATCAGGGTCGGGATGATCACGCGGTGCAGCTGGGAGAAGAAACGGTTTCCGGAGGCGCGGAGCAGCGCCAGATGAAAGGAGGCGTCGGCGCGTACGACGAGCACGGGATCGTTGTCGTACGCGGCCATCGCGGCAAGCGCGGCATCGAGCGCGGCCAGGTCCTCGTCGGTGCGGCGCACGGCGGCGAGGGCGGCGGAGGCGGGCTCGACCGCGCGGCGCAGCTCGAAGAGGTCGGCGAAGAAGTCATGGGGTGCGCCGGAGGCGAGCTTCCAGCGCAGTACGTCGGGATCGAGGAGGTTCCAGTCGTCACGGGGGCGTACAAAAGTGCCCCGCTTCTGCCGGGCGTCGAGCAGACCTTTGGCGGTCAGCACCTTGATCGCCTCGCGCAGCACGGTCTGGCTCACGTCCAGATCCGCCATGAGCTGGGGGAGGCCGAGGATGTCGCCTTCCTCGTACGTCCCGTCGAAGATCCGCCGCGCGATCGCCTCGACGGCGGTCTTGTGGACGCCGCGGCCCGCGTAGGCGCCGGCTTCCGAGGGTGTCATGCCTCGTAGCCTCGCACGACTCCTGCTTATTTATCAATTAAAGGGTGTGTGCCTCAGGTGTTCGGCCGACGTCCGGGGACGGGCGCTTCCGGATGGGCGGCCGAGCTCGGAGCCTGCAGCGGGTCCGCCTCCGGTTCCGCACCCGTGAAGCGTCCGCGCCTGATCCCGCGCTGCTCGTGCGCCGCCTGCTCGGGGTGGCGGGCCTTCCAGTACGGGTTGTCGTGCGGAAGCGTCGCGCTGACCCGCCCGTACATGCCGAAGACCATCAGCATCAGGCCGACCACGAAGCTGAACAGCACGTTCTGGATCTTGAACGCGAGGAAGTTGAAGTCCGTCTCGAGGAGAGCGAGATTGACGAACCCGCTGAGGATGAACGCAACTCCCAGGACCATGTTGAGCGTTGAGGCGAAGTTGCCGCCGATCACCATGCCCACGAAGAGCAGCAGCCCCACGCCGATGGAGAGCACGCTCAGCGCGCCGTTGGTGTTGAGGCCGGCGACCCGGTCGCCCCCGGTGTCGAAGAAGCCGACCCGGTCGATCAGGCCGAGGATGCCGAAGGCGAGCAGGATCAGACCGGTCAGGCCCGCCCCGACCCGGTAGACCGTGCTGAGGCGGTGGTCGACGGGCAGGTGCTCGTCGAGTCTGACGCGCCGCCGGGGTCCGGGATGACGCTGGGATCCGGGATGCCGCCGGGATCCGGGATGAACTGCGTGCGTGGCTATGTCCGCCTCCCTGGGGTCGCGGAGGCCGTGCAGGCGTACGCGGAAGGTCCCGCGTACCTGCTTCCAGGATCCGCCTGTGCGGCGGCGCTGTCACATGGGGCGTGCCTGCCCCCTTCGGGGCTCAGCCCGCCCCGCCCCCGCGCTCCTCGCGGATCTGGGCCACGACCCGGGCCACGGTCTGCCGCACCGACTCCGTCTCCGTCAGGAAGTGCCAGTAGTCGGGGTGGCGCCCCTCCAGCGTCGCGATCGCGCGGTCGAGCCGGCTCACGGAATCGTCCAGCGGCCGGGCATGCCGCGGATCGGCGGTGTGCCGCCCGGCCATCGCGAGCCGCTGGGCGTCCCGGATGGCGAACCGGGTCCGCTGGATCTCCTGCTCCGGATCCTTGGCGACGGCGTTGAGCCTGGTCAGACGGTCACCGGCGGCGGAGACGGCCTCATCGGTCGAGTTCAGCAGGGCGCGCACCGTGCCGAGCAGCGCCGTCGCGTCGGGCCAGCGCTGCTCGTCGCGCGCCTTGCGGGCCTCGGTCAGCTTGGTCTCGGCCTGCTTGACGTTCTCGGCGGCCTGCGCGGGCACCGACTGCAGGTCCTGCCAGCAGTTCGTGGTGAACCGGCGGCGCAGTTCGCTGAGGATCGGATCGACCTGCGAGGCCCGCGTGGTCAGGGCCTGCGCACGGGTGCGCAGCGACACGAGCCGGCGGTCGATCTCGGCCGCACGCTCGGGCAGGCGCTCGGCCTCGGCCCGTACCGTCTCGCCGTCCCGTGCGACCCGGTCCGCGCGTTGCAGCGTCTCCGCGATCCCATGACGGCCGGCGCCCTGGTTGAGCTTGGTCAGCTCGGGGGCGAGCGCCGCAAGCCGCGCCGCGAGATCGTCGGCCTTCAGGCCGGAGGCCCGTACGGCATCGAGGGCCGTGCTCGCGGCTAGCAGCGTCTGCCGCGCGCGCTCCACGGCGGGGGCGAGCCGGGCCAGCTGGGTCTCCGCCTTGTCGAGCAGCGGACCGAGGCCCTGTGCGAAGCGGTCGAGATCCTGCTTCGTCCTGGTCAGTTCGTCCTTGGCGGTGGTGAGTTCGGTGCGGGCGCGCGCCGCGACCGAGGCCTCCAGATCGTCGCGGTCGAGGTCATGCGCGTCGACGGCGGCGATGTACTGATGGCTGACCTCGTCGATCCGCCGCCCGAGCGCCTCGAAATCGTCGACGGCGCGGCGGGCGGCCGGAGAGGTGTCCACCGCGGTGATGGTCTCTATCGAGATCCGCAGATCGCGCTGCGCGCTGTCCAGGTCGTAGAAGGCGGCGGCCGCCGCGTCCTTGGCGGCCTGCGCGTCGGCGCGCTGGCTCTCGCCCCGCCCGCCGAACCACCGGCGCGTACCGCCCCCGGCGAACGCGGCCGGCAGCACCGCCATGGCCAGCGGCACCGGCAGCAGCACCAGCGCGAGCACATCGCGGAAGGCGCCCACGGCCCTGCGTGGATGAGCAACTTCCGCGTAAGGCTGCGATGGTGTCGCCGTCACATCCCACTCCCGTGCTGTCATCCGCCCTGCCCGGAGCCATTCTCCCACCGGTTAAGGACGAACACACGGGTCGTTTAGTTCGCGCTTACGGCTCATGGCTGAGGAAAGATCCGCCGCGGCTCGTACGGAGTGATCGTCTTCCCGTACGGAGTGATCCTCATTCCGTACGGGATCATCCTCGCGATCCGGTACGGAAGGGGTGCCGTCGGCGCGTAGGACAGCCCACTCCCGTACGCGCCCTCAGACCGTGTGCACGCGAATCCGCCCGTCCTGGCTGACGGCCGAGACGACATGGGGACTCGACGCGTCACGCGGGACCTTCACCTCGACCGAACCGTCCCGGGCCTCGGCCCGCACCTTGTACGCGGCCTTCGGCAGACCGATCTCCACCGAGCCGTCCTTGCTGCGTACGTCGATCCGGTCGGGCACCTCGGTGAGGGCGAGGCGCACCCGGCCGTCCCGGGCGTGCGCGCGGATGTCACGGGAGGAGACGCCGACGGCTTCGAGCGAACCGTCCTCGCTGTCGAGATCGAGCGGACCGGCCGCGTCCTTCACCACGATGCGGCCGTCCTTCGACTTGATCTTCAGTGCGGTGTCGAACCCGGTGGCGTTCACCCGGCCGTCCTGGTTCTCGACGGTCACGGCGACCTTGCGGGGCACCTCGATGCGATGGCTCGCGTCGCACGCTGTGATGACGCCTTCGCACTTCACGCGCAGTTCGAGCCGCTTGCCGTCGACCATGCGCCAGGACACGTCGGCGTCGCCGATGACGGCGTTCCCGTCGAACCAGCGCGTGACGCGCACGTCGTCGACATCGGCGACCACGACGTCGAGCGCGGAATCGTCCGAGTCGATGGTCAACTCCCGCCCCTGCAGCGCGAAGTCCCGGGTCTCCGGATCCTTGTCCTTGCTCACATCGGAACAGCCGACGATCACCAGCGCGCCGGCCAGCGCCCCGGCCGTGACCAGCGTGCTGCGGGTGCGGTTGCGTACGCTGCGGACGGTCATCTCGGCTCCTCCTGCGGGCGGAACGGCCCCCGGGCCGCGCTTGTCTTCGACCGTAGAAGCGCCCGCCGCCCAGGGGCATCCGGGCCACTCCCGGATCCGGGGTGGGGTTAACCCCCGACGCCCCCGATACGCGTTTGCGGGGCACCGCCCCGGGCAAGGTAGGCTGTCGATCGCTCCCGGGCGCGTAGCTCAGCGGTAGAGCGCCGCCCTTACAAGGCGGATGTCGGCGGTTCGAAACCGTCCGCGCCCACAGAGGTAGTGAGCAGGTCAGAGGCCTTCCGGAGAGGGATCCGGAAGGCCTCCGCTGTATCCGGAGTCCGCAGGGAGTCCACATTCGTGATCTTCTCAATGGCTTGCCGTTCGATCGGTCGAGGGGCCGGACCGGCAGGCATCGCAGGGAAGAAGCGCAGACCGCCCCACCCCGCGTACGGGTGGGGCGGTCTGCGTATGGCGGGTCAGGACGGTTCGACCGGGAGCCAGAGTTCGCAGGTTGCGGTGGTGAAGTCGGGGGCGCGGTCCAGGGTGGTGACGATGGAAGGGCCCGGTCGCAGTTGCCACGGGTTGGAGGGGAACCACTCGGTTGCGGTTGCCGCCCAGGTGGTCTGCAGGGCCTGCGGGTGGGGTCCGCTGGTGCGGAAGACGGCCCACATTCCGGCCGGGACCTCGATGGCGTCGAGGCCGTCCGGGGCCGGGGTGTCGCGGCTGAGGGCGACGCCGTGCAGATAGGTCAGTTCACTGCCCTCCGTGCCGTCGGGGTCGACGTCGGCGCTGACCTGCAGCAGGCCCGCGGGCTCGCTGTTGCTGAGGGACTTCAGGCGCAGGTGCTCCTCCTGCGGCAGTGCGGCGATGTGCTCCTGGATGTGCGGGTTGACGCCCTGGTGGATGAGCGGAACGCGGGTGGCGTGGCCGACAAGCCGGAATGCGGGGCGGTCGACGAGGCGGGTGTCCATGGGGACACTCCCTTCAACGGTCAGGCGGAACCTGAGCTGCGGTTGTGTACGCAAGGGGCCTCCATCACGGCGCACATCACTGGGGCCGGCGCCGTGGACCGCCCGGAACGCGCGTCCGAACGCCTCGCTCGAGCCGTATCCGTACCGGACGGCGATGCCCAGCAGGTCCCGCTCGCCCCGTACGACGTCGGCGGCGGCAACGGTCATACGGCGCCGCCGCACGTACTCCGACAGCGGCATGCCGGCCAGCGACGAGAACATCCGGCGCAGGTGGTACTCGGTCGTGCCGAGCCCCGCGGCCACGCCGTCGATGTCGAGCTCCTCGGCGAGGTGCTCCTCGACGAGATCGACCAGCTTGTTGAGTGCCGAGATCATGAGGCCTCCTTTCGGCTTCAACGATGGCAGCGGACACCCCGGCCATACCCGATCGCTGCGGTCCGATCCGATCATGCGGCCGGGCCTGACGGGGGTGTGGACACACGCTCACTGCGCTCACTGCGCTCACTGCGCTCACTGAGGTCACCTGGTCACCGCGGCCACCCGGTCACCTGGGCGCGGTCACCGTCACCGCCGACGTCTCCGTCGCGGACAGGGCCTGCCGGACAGAGTCGAAGAGGGGCAGCCGCCCGGCCAGGCCCACGAGGTGCAGCACTTTGCGCGGCAGCCTCCGGCCGGTCACCAGGTGTGCGGTCAGGCCGAGTTGTTCCAGGCGGCTGTGGAAGTCCTCGATGAGGGTCAGTCCCGCCGTGGTCAGGAAGCGGGCCGTGGACCAGTCCATCACCACGAGCCGCACCGACCGGCCCTGTTCGTCGGTCAGGCGGGTGCGGCACACTTCACGCAACTCACCCGCGATCTGTGCGGCGTTGCCGATATCCACCTCTGCCGGCATCGACACCACCAAAGCGGTGCCCTGTAGTTCCCAGTGCAGCGTCATCATCTGACCGGCCTTCCGTGGTCCGTTCGGCAGCCGACGGCGCCACATGACGGGCTCGGTGCCGGTTGTCCGCCGTGTACCGCAAAGCAGCCGGTATAGCCCGCATCGGCGAGGTGAAACGATTGCTCGCATAGAGGTTCCCCTGGCCGGTGTCGGCCGGCCGGCCCTTCCCGTCCCCCGCCTGATCAGCCATGATGTGCCGCGGTCAACCGGAACCGGTACGAGGGGGGCTCGACCACATGCTCGACCACACGAAGGATGTACGGCGTGCAGTCGCCGCTGCCGCGCTGCTCGGCGCGGCGCTGGTGGGCTGTTCGATGGGCGGGGACGACATGGCCGGCGGGCCGCCCGAGAAGCCCGCCGCAGCGGCCGCGGCCACCTCGGCCGAACCGTCGGCGGCGGAGCCCGGTGAGCCCGGTGACCCCGTTACCCCCGAGGACCCCATGTCCCCCGGCCCGGAAAAGGTCCGCGACGCTTTCGCCGGACTCCAGGCCACGCTCGACGACACCTGTACGCCGGGCGCCGGCGACTGTGCGTACTTCCTGGGGCGGGTGCACGAGGAGCTGGCCGGTCTGGAGGCGGCGATGAAGAACGACCCGAAGGGTCCGGGCCACTTCCCCGAACCGCTCTCCTGGATCGCCGGCTTGAACAAGACGCTCGACGGCGACCTTTCGACGGAGAACCTCGAGGCCCATATGAAGGACCTCACGGGTGTACGCGACCGCATCAACACCTGGATGCAGGACCACCCCGACGACTACCGATAGGCGGACCGAGGGGCGGACCGAGGGCGGACCGAGAACCGACCGGCTAAGCCGACTGTTCGTCCCACCCCTGGGACGGCCGCGGGATCAGTGTCGGATTCACATGGTCGAGGACCGTCTCGCGGGTGATGACGACCCGGGCCACATCGTCGCGGCTCGGCACCTCGTACATCACGTTGAGCAGGACCTCCTCCAGGACGCTGCGGGCCGCCCGCGCCCCCGTCCGGCGCAGCAGGGCCTGGTCGGCGATCGCCGCGACCGCCTCGTCCGTGAACTCCAGCTCCACGCCGTCGAGTTCGAAGAGCTTCTGGTACTGCTTGATCAGCGCGTTGCGCGGCTCGGTGAGGATGCGGATCAGGGCCGTACGGTCCAGTGCGTGCACCGAGGCCGTGAGCGGCAGCCGGCCCACGAACTCGGGGATCAGGCCGTACTCGCGCAGATCCGCCGCCGTCACCTCGCTCAGCGGCTCGGGGGTGCGCAGCGGCGTCGGGCCGAAGCCGATGGTGCGCTTCGACGAGCGCCGCTCGACGATGTCCTCCAGGCCGGCGAAGGCGCCGCCCACGATGAACAGGATCTGCGTCGTGTCGAGTTGGATGAACTCCTGGCCCGGGTGCTTGCGGCCGCCCTGCGGCGGGATCGACGCCACGGTCCCTTCGAGGATCTTGAGCAGCGCCTGCTGGACGCCCTCCCCGCTGACGTCGCGGGTCAGTGAAGGGCCTTCGCTCTTACGGGAGACCTTGTCGATCTCGTCGACGTAGATGATCCCGCGCTGGGCCCGCTCGATGTCGTGGTCCGCCGCCTGCACCAGCTTGAGCAGGATGTTCTCCACGTCCTCGCCGACGTAGCCGGCTTCGGTGAGCGCCGTGGCGTCGGCGATGGCGAAGGGGACGTCGAGGATCCGGGCCAGCGTCTGCACCAGGTAGGTCTTGCCGCAGCCGGTCGGTCCGACGAGCAGCACGTTGGACTTGCCGAGCTCCACGTCGGAGTCCGGCGAAGTCCGGTTGCGGATCCGCTTGTAGTGGTTGTAGACCGCGACCGCGAGCGTCCGTTTGGCCCGCTCCTGGCCGATGACGTAACTCTCCAGATGCTCGAAGATCTCGCGGGGCGTGGGGAGTTCGGCGGGGGCCTGGCCCGGCGCCTCGACGAGGTCCTCCGCGATGAGCTCGTTGCACAGCCCCACGCACTCGTCGCAGATGCAGATCCCGCCCGGGCCCGCGATCAGCTTGCGGACCGACTTCTGGCTCTTCCCGCAGAACGTACAGGTCAGCAGGGAGTCGCTGTCACCGACGCGTGCCACTCGGATTCGTCTCCCTCGACCACATGCTCGGACTTCGATCTGGCTGCACGGATTTCGATCCGCCGGACGTACGGACTGCGATCCGCCGGATGCAAGGACTGCGATCCGCCGGATGACCGGACGTCGCTCCGGATTTCAAATGACGGCATCATCTGAATCAACCAGTGGTGACGGTAACGTGACCGCGGTGCCGACGGCAACGCGGCTGGAAAAACTGTGAATCGGAGAAGGACGACGACGATGGCCCGGCTCAGCAGAGTGGAGCTGCAGGCGCAGAACCGGGCGAAGGTGCTCGCCGCGGCCCGCGCCGAGTTCGCCGCACGCGGTTTCGACGGCGCCAAGGTCGATGCCATCGCCGAGCGCGCCGGCCTCACGCGCGGCGCGGTGTACTCCAACTTCTCCGGCAAGCGGGCGCTCTACTTCTCCGTACTCGCCGAACTGGCCCAGGGCGCCCCCGCGCCGGAGCCCACCAAGTCGCCGGCCGCGGCCCTCAAGTCCCCTGCCACGCCCGCCGAAGCGCTCGGCGCGTTCGCCCGCGTGCTGCTCACCCGGCTGCCCCTGACCTCCGAGCACGGCCGGCTCGGCAGCCGGCTGCAACAGGAGATCCTCGCCGAGGAGAGCACCCGCGGCGCCTACGCCCAGCTGCTCAAGCTCGACGCGATCCTGCTCGCGCTGTGTCTGGAGGCGCTCGGCGGGGACCGCCGGATGGTCCGCGCCGCCGAATCCGCGCTCACGTTCCTGCACGGTGCTCGCCAACTCGCGGATTCCGCCCCGGGGTTCGTCGACCCGTTCCAGGCCGTCACCGCCTGCGAGCGCCTCGCCGTCATCGAGGACGACGGCTCCTGGCCGCCCGCCCATCTCCCGTACGGCGTCCGGGCCGCCTCGTGCGACCGCCCCTGGTCGCCGCCGCCCACCACGGACATCCTGCGCGCCGGCCCGGCCCGTCTCCAGGAAGGTGTCGTGGCGGTCCTCGGGCTCCAACGCCTGGAAGCGGTCGAGGAGTTGGTGCGCTCGGCGCCGCCCGGTACGCAGGTCACCGCCGTCCTGATCACCACCGACCCCCATGAACGCGCCCCGCTCGCCCGCCTCGCGCTCGCCGAGTTGAGCACCTGTCTGCGTTCCGTCTTCCCGCCGCCCCTGCGGCCCGCCCTCCAGCTCGCGTACGACGAGTCCGGCGCCGTCGCCGAAGCGGTGGGCCTTGACGCGGGCGACGACAGCACCGAGGCGGCCGTACGGATCGAAGGCGGCCGGATCGTCGCCACCGCGACCGGCCGGGGCGCCTGCCACGCGGCGGCGGCCCCCGCGTCCGTCGGCTGACCGGTCGCCCGTCTCCGCGGACCCGGCATGTGACGCACCCCGCACCACAGCGCTCTGGCCCATTGTGCAACCAGTTGCATAATGAGGGGGCAGCCGCCCTGCCGTGACCGAGGAGCCCCGGATGAGTGCCTACCCCCACCTCATGACCCCCCTTGACCTGGGCTTTCTCACCCTCCCCAACCGGGTCGTGATGGGCTCCATGCACGTCGGCCTCGAAGAGGCGGAGAACGGCTTCGAGCGGATGGCGGCCTTCTACGCCGAGCGCGCCCGCGGTGGCGCCGGCCTGATCGTCACCGGCGGCATCGCGCCCAACGACGCGGCCCGCCCGTACGAGGGAGGTGCGAAGCTCACCACCGACGAGGAGGCAGAGCAGCACCGCACCGTCACCGAGGCCGTGCACCGCGAGGGCGGGCGGATCGCTCTGCAGATCCTGCACTTCGGCCGGTACGCCTACCACCAGGACCTGGTCGCTCCCAGCGCGCTGCAGGCGCCCATCTCGCCGTTCGTACCGCACGAGCTGACCGACGACGAGGTCGAGCGGACCATCGAGGACTTCGTGCGTACCGCCGTGCTCGCGAAGAAGGCCGGGTACGACGGCGTCGAGATCATGGGCTCCGAGGGCTATCTGATCAACGAGTTCATCGCCGCGGGGACCAACCACCGCACCGACCGCTGGGGCGGCTCGTACGAGAACCGGATGCGCTTCCCCGTCGAGATCGTGCGCCGTACGCGCGCCCGCCTCGGCCGCGACTTCCTGATCGTCTACCGCCTCTCCATGCTCGACCTGGTCCCCGGCGGCTCCACGCTCGACGAGGTCGTGACGCTCGCCCGCGAGATCGAGGCGGCCGGCGCCAACATCCTCAACACCGGTATCGGCTGGCACGAGGCCCGTATCCCGACCATCGCCACCAGCGTGCCGCGCGGCGCCTTCGCGTGGGTGACCAAGAAGGTGATGGGTGCGGTCGAGATCCCGCTCGTCACCAGCAACCGCATCAACACCCCAGAAGTCGCCGAGCAGTTGCTCGCCGACGGGCACGCCGATCTCGTCTCGCTCGCGCGGCCCTTCCTCGCCGACCCGGAGTTCGTGGCGAAGGCCGCCGAGGGGCGCGCCGAGACGATCAACACCTGTATCGGCTGCAACCAGGCTTGCCTCGACCACACCTTCAGCGGCAGGATCACGTCCTGTCTGGTCAACCCGCGCGCGTGCCATGAGACGGAGCTGACGCTCGGTCCGGTCCGCAAGGCCAAGCACATCGCGGTCGTCGGCGCGGGACCGGCCGGTCTCGCCTGCGCGGTCTCCGCCGCCGAACGCGGCCACCAGGTCACGCTGTTCGACGCGGCCGAGGAGATCGGCGGCCAGCTGAACGTCGCCCGTAAGGTCCCCGGCAAGCAGGAGTTCGACGAGACCCTGCGCTACTTCCGCGTACAGCTCGAAGAGCGCGGTGTGGACGTCAAGCTGGGCGTACGGGTGGAGGCGGACGACCTCGCCGACGGCTCGTACGACGAGATCGTCATCGCCACCGGAGTGGAGCCGCGCACGCCCGCCATCGAGGGCGTCGACCACCCGAGCGTGGTCGGCTATCTCGACGTGCTGGCCGGCGGCGCCGAAGTGGGGGAGAAGGTCGCGGTCGTCGGGGCCGGCGGGATCGGGTTCGATGTCGCCGAGTTCCTCACCGACGGCGGCGAGGGCGCGAGCGTCGACCCGGCCGTGTACTTCCGGCAGTGGGGCGTCGACATGGAGTACCGCACGCGCGGCGGCCTCCATGAGGCGGAGCGCCCGCGGCCCCCGCGCCAGGTGCATCTGCTGCAGCGCAAGGCCGGCAAGGTCGGCGCCGGGCTCGGCAAGACGACGGGGTGGATCCACCGCACCGAGCTCAGGCACCGGGGCGTGACCATGCTCGCGGGCGTCACGTACGACCGTATCGACGACTCCGGACTGCATATCTCGGTCGACGGGCAGAGCTCGGTGCTCGACGTGGACACGGTGGTGCTGTGCGCCGGCCAGGAGCCGCGCCGCGCGCTGTACGACGCGCTGCTCGCCGCCGGGCAGAACGTGTACGTCATCGGGGGCGCCGACGTGGCCGCCGAACTGGACGCCAAGCGGGCGATCAAGCAGGGCACGGAGCTGGCCGCGTCCTTGTAGGCCCCACTCCGGAAAGGGGGAACCCGGTGTCCCTGCCGCACGCGATCCTGACCGCGCTGCTCGAAAAGCCCTCCTCGGGCCTCGCCCTGACGCGTCGCTTCGACAAGTCGATCGGCTACTTCTGGTCGGCCACGCACCAGCAGATCTATCGCGAGCTGGGCCGCCTGGAGGCGTCGGGGCTGATCAGGGCGCTGCCCGCGCAGGGGCCTTCGCGAGGTTCCAAGAAGGAGTACGAGGTCCTCGCGGCCGGACGCGAGGAGCTCGCCGCCTGGGTCGCGCGCCCCGAGGACCCGCGCCCCATCCGCGACCCGCTGCTGCTTCGGGTACGGGCGGCGGGCGTGGTCGGCCGGGCCGGTCTCGAGGAGGAGCTGCGGCGCCATCTGGCCCTGCATCGACGGCAGTTGGCGGAGTACGAGGCGATCGAGGCGCGGGACTTCCCGGCGGGGGCAAAGGGCTCGGCGGACTCCGCGGGCGCACCGGCCGAGGGCCGCTCGGCGGCGGATCAGCTGCAGCATCTGGTGCTGCGGGGCGGGATCGATCTGGAGACGTTCTGGGTGGCCTGGCTGGAGCGGGCGCTCGAGGAGTTCGAGGGCTGAGCCGCCCGTGGATGAGCAGCCGGGCGTCGTTGTGCTTGCCGGGCCGCCCCGCGGGCCGGTCGGCTAGTCGCCGGCCCCTCGCTGCCCGTGCACATGCTTCAGGAGCATCCGGGTGCTGACCACGTCGGGAGTGGCCACCTCCTTCCAGTAACGGTGGCCGCTGACGAACACCGCGAGCTCGCGCTCACGCCGGCGCAGCTTCTCCACCTCGGCCTGCTCGTCCTCGGTCCAGCCGGGCGAGGCGGGGCGCTCGACCTTGCGCCAGCCGCCCGTGTCGCTGAAGCCGTCGAGCGGCACGACGGACCAGGGGAGCCGCTTCAGCAGCGCCAGGAGTTCTGACCTGATCTGATGCAGCTCCTCCTGACCTGCGAGGAGGTCACTCGGGAACTCAGGAGTCACAGCCACGCCGCAATGCTACGTCTGTTCGATTTCCGGAGGCGAGCGAAATCGGGGAGTTCATGCGAACGGGTGTTCCTTCGGAGATCGCGGGCCACACTGGAGGCATGTGCCGCAGCATCAAGACCCTTCGCCCGCCGGTCCTCGAGCACGACGCCACCGAGGAGGACATCCGCGCCGCAGCGCTTCAGTACGTACGGAAGATCTCCGGTTTCCGCGCCCCCGCCGCCCACAACCAGGAGGTCTTCGACCGCGCCGTCGACGCGGTCGCGGAGGCCACCGGTGAGCTGCTCCAGGACCTGGTCGTACGGGGAGCGGGCGGCGCGAAGACGGCGAAGGGCGCCGCGTAGCCGGGTGGCGCGAAGGTCGAGGGCGCCGCGTAATCGGGGGCGGGGCGTCGTCAGTGGAGTCACCCGAAGCGGTGGTGGCCGGCCTCCTTAGGGAGGCCCGGAGTCAAGCGTGGCCTGCCCGGCTCAACGCCGCAGAGCGGTCAGGCGTCGACCTCGTGCTGCTCGATGCCGACATCGCCGGGTGCGTGACGGTCTGGCTGGATAACGGTGGTTCCCTCGATGCGCGGCGGATGGGATCCTGCGCCGGAAGCTCTCAGGCCTCGAACTGGTCCTCGATCCGCGCCCCGCCGGCTGAGGCGACCTATGACAGCGCTCAGCAGGCCCTCGGGGGAGGGAGTGTCCGGCCCGACGGTTCGCGGGGTGGCGTCCGGCCGACGGTTCGCCGGCGTAGCGCCCAGCCCCGCCAGGTCAGCCCGCTTCAGCCGCCGCCGGCCGGCGCATCAGATACGCCGCCCCCGCCCCCGCGCCGAACAGGGCTGCCAGCGAGACCGCCGTGGCGATCCAGTTGGCGCCGAGGAGTTGGCCGCCGAAGTAGCCGAGGCCCACGCTGTACGCGGCCCAGGCGACGCCCGCGAGGGCCGACCACGGCAGGAACTCCCGTACGCGCCGATGCGCCGCACCCGCGCCGAACGACACCACCGAGCGCCCGGCCGGAGCGAACCGCGCGAGCACGACCAGGGCGCCACCACCCCGTGCGAGCGCTGCGCCGAGACGTTCCTGCGCCGAGGCGAGCCGCCGTGAGCGGGCCAGGGCGCGGTCCCAGCGCGGACCGCCGCGCCAGGCGAGCCGGTACGCGGCCAGATCGCCGAGCACCGAGGCGGTCGCCGCGCACAGCGCGAGCAGCATGAGGTCGGGTACGTCGCCCACCACGCGCGTCGCGGACCCGGCCACCGCACCCGATCCGGCGGCGGCCGCCGTGGCCGCGGTGATCACCAGGAAGCCGCTGGGGAGCACGGGCAGAAACACATCGAAGAGGATCGAGACCGCCACGACGGCGTAGATCCACGGACTGCCGGTGAGGGCACCCACACTGTCCAGCACGAGCCCTCCCGGTCGGCAGTACCGCGCCGCTCGGGCGCCGCTGAAGTGCGCGTCCGCCGATTCCGGACACGGGGCACATCAACAGCCATACAGCGTACGCACGGTGGGTCCGGGGACATCCACGGGGGTACGGGGCAGGGGCACCGGCCGTTCACCCGGCTGCCGTGCCCGATGCGGCGGGCGGCGCCCGAGTCCCGTACGAACGAAGGGAGAACCCAGGGGGCGAGGGACATGAGGGAGTGCTGACGATGGTGGCAGGGATGGCGGCGGCGGGCCTGGCGGCCGTGCTGCTCGCGACGTCGGGCGGCGTCGCGGGCGCGCAGAGCGGCAGCAGCGCGCAGAACAGCAGCAGCGCGCAGAGCGGCAGCGAGCCGAGTGGCAGTGAGACGGGCGGCAGCGGGACGGTCGGGAGCGGGACGGTCCGCAGTGCCGTCGCGGCGGACTACTACTGGATGCGGGCCCAGGCCACCTTCGCGCCGGCGAGCGCGCTGATCCCGTCGACCGCGAAGACGTACGACCTGAAGCGGGTGCCTGCCGCGAGCTGGATCGAGGTGCGCCAGCACACCGACGAGCAGGGCACCAAGGTCTCGCTCCAGGTCAAGGGCCTCAACCCGGGCCGCGCGTACGGTGCGCACGTGCACCAGAAGCCGTGCGGCACCGACCCGATGGACGCCGGCGGGCACTACCAGAACAAGGTCGACCCGGTGCAGCCCTCGAAGGATCCGAAGTATCTGAACCCGGACAACGAGATCTGGCTGGACTTCACCACCGACAAGGCCGGAAACGCCGAAGCGACCGCGCACCACAGCTGGAACTTCCGCCGGGGCGCGGCCGCTTCGGTGGTCCTGCACCGCGAACAGGGCGGTGCGGGCGACCGGTTGGCCTGTTTCACCGTGCCGTTCGGATCGCTTCCTCACGCCTGACGGGCTCCTGCGCCGCCTCGGCCAGCTCCTCGCGCACCCGTGCACCGCGGGAGAAGAGCCGGTCGAGGCCGAGCGCGCCGGACCCGGTGAAGATCAGCAGGAAGAAGGCCCAGCAGAACAGGGCGGAGGACTCGCCGCCGTTCTGCAGCGGCCACAGCGCCTCGGGCTGGTGGACCTTGAAGTACGCGTACGCCATCGAGCCCGAGGCGATGAACGCGGCGGGGCGGGTGGCCAGACCGATGAGGACCAGGCCGCCGCAGACGAGCTGGATGGTGGCCGCGTACCAGGTCGGCCATGCGCCGATCTCCGGAGTGCTGCCGCCCATCGGGCCGCCGAGCACATCGAACAGGGTCGCCGCGCCGTGGCAGGCGAAGAGCAGGCCGACGACCACGCGGAACAGGCCTATGGCATAGGGCTGGGCGCTGTTGAGACGTCCAGTCATGGAGGGCTCCTTACTTCGGTTCGGGGACGTGAACCGATCTGGGGGAGCCTCACGTTAGGCAACCCTTAGCGTACTTGCAAGTTCAACATTTGGTCAGTGGCCGGATCGGCGGCCGGATTCCGTTTCTCCGTCGCACTCGCCGCGCGTACGTCGCCGAGCACCGCACGCGCCACGGCGTCCGCATCGCACAGCGTCACCGAGTCGACGCCGGGGCGGGCGCCCGCGGCGGTCACCCAGTGCACGCCCTCGGTGGGCACACCGACCGCGTACCGCCTGGGGTGCACGGCTCCCCGGCGGTCGATCAGACGGTACGGGCCGGGTGTTACGTCCAGACCGCCCGTCTCGTAACCGCCGATGACATGCGGCCGGCAGCGGCCCGTCTTGAGCAGCCGGGTCAGCAGCGGATCGGCGGTGCGCCGCACGTCCGGTTCCGGCAGCCGGGCCTCGACGAGGGTCCGTGCGCGGACCGCGGAGCCCGGCACCTCGGGGGAGTGCGCGAGGAAGGCCGAGCCCTCGGCGCGCACCTCCATGCGCGGTCCGACGACGGTGAGGATGCCCGCGTCGAGCAGTGCGGTCATCTCCTCGATACGGCGCCGGGGCGGGCCGATCGACAGGAACGCGTTGAGCGGGGTGTACCAGCGGTCCAGGTGCTCGCGGCGGGAACGGCCGGTGAGGCCGCCGTGGTCGACGACGCGGCGGAGTTCGTTGCGCAGATCCCGCAGTACGTCGAGGGCCGCCTTGACCGGACCCGTAACGTTGCCGAGTGCCGCCTGGGCCGCGTCCTCGTGCAGGTGGCCGGTGAGCCAGCGGCGGAAGTCCTCGGGGTCCGTGAAGGAACGGCCGCGGTACGGGCGGGAGATGCGGTCCCAGGACCAGTGGGCGGCGGGTCGTATACCGAACTCGTCGAGGAGGTGCGGGAGTTCGGGCGCGGACAGGGGGCGCGGGAGTCCGGTGGCGGTGGCGGACAGGAACCGCTCGCGGAACTCCGCGCGTTGCTCGGGGGAGAGCAGCGCCTCGTAATAGACGCACTCCACCTCCCGCGCGATCAGCGGCCAGATCTCGGCGAGGAAGTCCGGCGGGTCGCCTTCGGCCGTGCGTTTACGGAAGGTCTCGATGACGTCGTCGGTGAGGACGAGTGGGAAGTGGCGGCCGTGGGCGCCCTTTTCGTTGTCGCCGCGTGCCTGGTACGGCATGCCGCGGCGGGAGCCGGCGAGGAGGCGGGGTTCGTGGCCGGAGGGGAGGTAGCGCAGCCCGTGCGGGGTCTGCTCGAAGCGGCCGCCCCGGCCCGAGGTCAACAGGGCCATGTGGTCGAAGAAGTTGAGCCCCAGGCCGCGCAGGAGGACCGGTTCGCCGGGGGCGAGTGACGTCAGGTCCAGGTCGGCCGGATTGGCCGGCGGGAAGTAGCCGAGGCCGTGCCGGTCGGCGTGGGCGGCGAGCCGTTCCCGGGTGCGGTCGCCGAGGGTGGGGAGGTGGCCCTGGGCGAGGATCACGGCGTCCAGGCCGGTGAGTCGGGTGCCGTCGTCGAGGGTGAGGGACTGTGGATCGTCGCGGTCCAGGTGGTGCTCGCCGCCCTCCAGGCGGACCGCGCGGGCCCGGTGGACCTCGATCCGTATCTGCTCGGGCGCCTGGCGCACCGTCTCGGTGAACACCCACTCCAGATAGCGCCCGTACAGCGCGCGCGTCGGATAGTCGTCGGGTCCCAGGGCGGTACGGGGATCGCGGAGCGCCCACTCGTACAGGCTCGGGCCCGGGCGTACGGGGCCCTCGCAGCTGACGCTGTCGTCGGTGTAGAGGGTGACCTGGGAGGCGACGGTGTTCATCAGGAGCTCGGCGGGCTGGTCCGTGCGCCACACCTGTCCCGGGCCCGGTGGTGCGGGATCGATCACGGGGACCGTCAGGCTGTCTCTTATAAAAATCGCCGAGCCCACGAGACCCGCAAAAAAAAAAAAATATCTGGGAAAAAACTAGCGTTTGTATCGATTCTTAGAGCTGGTTTAGGTATGACACAAG